>CAXBNO010000176.1:0-6639 GCA_963976775.1 uncultured Kordiimonadales bacterium | reverse complement strand
CCGCGCCCCGGATCGCCCGCCGTGCGCCCTTGTCCTCATAGGCCGGGCCGATGCCGCGCCGGGTGGTGCCGATCTTGGCGCCGCCCGCAGCCTCTTCCCGGATCGCGTCCAGATCCCGGTGCAGGCTGAGAATCAGGCAGGCGTTGGCGGCGATCTGGAAATTCTCCGGCGTCACCTCCACACCCTGCGTGGCCAGCCGTCCGATCTCGTCCATCAGCGCCGTGGGATCGATGACCACACCATTGCCCAGGATGGAGAGCTTGCCCTTGCGCACGATGCCCGAGGGCAGCAGGCTGAGCTTGTAGGTCACGCCGTCGATGACCAGCGTATGCCCGGCATTGTGGCCGCCCTGAAAGCGCACCACCACGTCTGCCATCGCCGACAGCCAGTCGACGATCTTGCCCTTGCCTTCGTCGCCCCACTGGGCGCCGACCACCACGACATTCGTCATGTCGGGATCCTTTCCTGATGCATTTTCGGGCCGTAACCCGCCTCAGATGTCCTTGACCTCGATCTTGTGCCAGATCGCGGTGCAGCCAAGCCTTCGTGCCTCTGCCACGGGGTCGGGCTCCGGCTCCAGGCCGGCAACCACCCGGTGACCCTGTTCGCGGCAGCGCCGCGCGTCCTCCGGGGCCGTGCCGAACGGCAGGTAGACCCGGCGCGCCCTGACCGTTGCCGGCAAGGCCCGCAGCACCGAATCCAGATAGACCGTGGCACCGACCGCAGCTTCGCCGTTCTGGCTGACATAGCGGCCACCGCGTCCGATCTCGCCCCTGACCCCGGGGGCAAAGACACTGAAGGCCACGCCGGTCTGATATTCGAAGCCGCGATATTCGCCGGGATCGACCGTCAGGCTCAGCTCCGGCTCGACGGCCCGGATCCCCGCGATGGTCTCCGCCAGACGGGCGATCTGCTGACCTGCGAGACCGCTGATGCCCAGGGCCTTCAGCCGCGGCATCGCCGTCTCGGCCGGGCCGACCGCTTCGAGCAATCCGAAGATCAGCGGATCGTCACCGACGATCCCGCGCAGTTCACCCGCATCCTTGCCGTCCAGCGCCTCCCGCGCGGCATCCGCCGTTGCCCCCTCATGCCCCTGGCCGGTCAGGACGGCGGGTGCCAGCGACGGCACGGTCAGGTCGATGCTCAGATCCTGCAAACCGGCAGCGCGCAGCGCCGCAACCGTCAGCAGCACGATCTCCACATCCGCCTTCACGGCGTCGGAACCGAAGAGTTCGATCCCCGCCTGCGTGAACTGCCGTTCCGGGCGCAACTGGTCGCCCCGGACCCGCAGCACCTGCCCGGAATAGCAGAGCCGGAGCGGGCGCGGTGATCCGGCCAGCCGACTGGCCGCGATGCGCGCGATCTGGGGCGTGATGTCTGCCCGCAGGCCCATCATCTGCTGCGAGATCGGATCCATCAGCCGGAAAAGGTGCTGCGTCAGCTCGCCGCCGGGACCACTCAGCAGGCTCTGTTCGAACTCCATCAGAGGTGGTTTGACGGTCTGATAACCCTCTGCGCGGAACGCATTCATCAGGCTGTTGACAGCCATCGCCTCACGCTCCGCCTCTTCAGGCAGGGCGTCGCGCAGACCGGCTGGCAGCAGGGCCTTGTTCACAGTTTCATTCATGGCGGGCCTTTGGTACTGCATCGGCTGTGTTCGTCAACGACTTATCGAGACACGGCTTCGGCGGTGATTCGCCAATCGCTGCCCCCGTGTCATCCTGCCGTCACATTCGATAGCACCGAAGCTGTTGAAATTCCCGTATTTTTCACAATCTGACTTGTCAGAGGCGCAACAACACCGGACAGTTCTCCCATGAGCAATGAAGGCATCTCGGGTCTCAGGGGACGAACGGTCGCACTGCTCGGCCCCACCAATACGGGCAAGACGCATCTGGCCGTCGAGACGATGCTGACCCATGCCAGCGGCATGATGGGCTTCCCGCTGCGCCTGCTGGCGCGGGAGGTCTATGACCGGGTCGTGGAGGCGCGCGGTCGCTCCAACGTCGCGCTGGTGACGGGGGAGGAAAAGATCATCCCCGCCAACCCGCATTATTTCCTCTGCACCGTCGAGGCGATGCCGACGGGCCGCAGCTTCGACTTCGTGGCGGTGGACGAGATCCAGCTGGCCGCGGACCCGGAGCGCGGCCATACCTTCACCGACAGGCTGCTGCACGTGCGCGGGCTGGAGACCACCATGTTCCTGGGGGCCGCCACCGCGCGCGGCCTGATCCAGCGCCTGCTGCCCGACACCACGATCATCACACGCCCCAGACTTTCATCGCTCGCCTATGTCGGGCAGAGCAAGCTGTCCCGCCTGCCGCGCCGCAGTGCCGTGGTCGCCTTCTCCGCCTCCGATGTCTATGCCATCGCCGAACTGATGCGGCGGCAGCGTGGCGGTGCGGCGGTGGTGCTGGGCGCGCTCAGCCCGCGCACCCGCAACGCGCAGGTAGAGATGTACCAGGCCGGTGAAGTGGATTTCCTGGTCGCCACCGATGCCATCGGCATGGGGCTGAACATGGACATCAACCATGTCGCCTTTGCCGCGACCCACAAGTTCGACGGTGCCCGGCGACGTGCCCTCAGCCCCGCCGAGATCGGCCAGATCGCCGGTCGGGCAGGACGTTTCATGCGCGACGGCACCTTCGGCGTCACGGCAGATGCGCCGCTGCTGGAACCGGAACTGGTAGAGGCGGTGCAGGAACACCGCTTCGATCCCCTGACCCAGCTCCGCTGGCGCAACACGAAACTGGATTTCAGCCACCCGAAGGCGCTGATCCGGTCGCTGGAGCAGCCGCCGCCGTTCCGCTGGCTGGCCACACCGCGCCGGGCAGAGGACACGGAAACCCTGAAGGTGCTGGCCCGCGACCCGGAGATCATGGCGCTGGCCGAACTCAATCCGGCCAACATGCATCTGCTCTGGGACATCTGCCAGGTGCCTGACTTCCGCAAGACCATGCATGACAACCACGTCAAGCTGGTGGGACGCATCTATCTTCAGATCGCGACCAGAGGGCAGATCGACCGCGACTGGATGGCGAAGCATCTGGAGCAGCTGGATCGCACCACCGGCGACCTGGATACGCTGCAGGGGCGCCTGGCTCACATCCGCACCTGGACCTATATCTCCCATCGCGTCGAATGGCTGGACGATCCGGTGCACTGGCAGGAACGGGCCAGGGCGATCGAGGAACGGCTTTCCGACGCGCTGCACCGGTCCCTGACACAGCGCTTCGTCGACCGTCGCACCGCCGCGCTGGTCAACCGGCTGCGCGACCGGGAGGAAGTGCTGACCGCCATCGATCCGGACGGCAATGTCACGGTGGAGGGCCAGTATGTCGGGCGCATCAGGGGACTGGTCTTCGCTGCCGACCGGTCCGCTTTCGACAACAAGGCGCTGAAGGGCGCGGTGCGCCAGGTGCTGGCCTCCGCCCTCGTCGCGCGCGGGCGCAGGATCGCAGGCGCGGCGGATGACGCCTTCTCGCTCTCCGATGACAGCGACATATGCTGGCAGGGCGAAATCATCGCGCGGCTGGAGGCAGGTGACCATGTGCTGCGTCCGAGGGTGCGGCTGAATGTCAGCGACCAGCTCGACAGCCGCACCTCCGAGGACATCTCTGCCCGCCTCGGCAAGTGGGTGGAAACCCGGATCGGACAGTTGCTGCGACCGCTGACGGAGCTGGAGAACCGCAATTTCAGCCCCGCTGCCCGGGGCATTGCCTTCCAGATCGTCGAGCGTCTCGGCATCCTGCCCCGCAAGGCGGTGCAGGAGCAGATGCGGCAGTTGGACCCGAAGGACCATGGACGCTTCAAGTATGCCGGGGTGCAGGTGGGCCGGTCGGCGATCTTCTGCCCAACGCTGCTGAAACCCGAACCGACCCGCTGGCGCATGATCCTGCACGGGCTGCAGGGCGGCCTGATGCTGCCGACGGACCAGCAGGGCCGTGTCTCCTTCGATACCGACCGCAAGGGCGACGCCGATGCGCTGCTGGTCTCCGGCTACGCCCGTTTCGGCAGCACTGCGGTGCGCGTCGACATGGTGGAGCGGATTGCCGATCATGCCCACAAGGCCACGCGCAAGGGCCCGGCGGAGGCAGACCATGCCCTGATGTCGATGCTGGGCGGCGGGCCGGAACGGCTGGGACCGATCCTGACCGGTCTGGGCTATCGCACCGAGCGACAGGGCGACGATGCGCCGCTGCTGTTCCATCCGCGCCCGACGCGCGAACAGCGCAAGGCACGCAAGCAGGCACGACCGGCGTCGCCTGACCGGACCAGGCAGGCTCCTCCGCCGCGCAAGCGCGGGCGGGAAGCCCGCCCCCTCAACCCCGATTCCCCCTTCGCCGCACTGGCTGTCCTGAAGAACAGGTGACCATGGAAACTCCCGCCCAAGGCTCGGTCCGCATTGATCTCTGGCTCTGGTACGCGCGTTTCTTCAAGAGCCGAAGTCTGGCCGCACGGGCGGTGAAGGGAAGCCGGATGCGCCTGAACCGGCAGATCATCAGGAAGGTCAGCCAACCACTCAGGGTCGGCGATGTGCTGACAATCCCCTGGAATGGCGAAATCCGGGTGATCGAGATCGCGGCACTCGGCGAACGCCGCGGCCCGGCCAGTGAGGCCCGGGCGCTCTATCATGACCGGACCGTGGCGGAGACAGCGGCAGACTGATCGCAGACTCAGATGCCGCCTTTCGAGAGAACCTGTCGCGCTGTCCACCAGAGGATCTTCAGGTCCAGCCACAGCGACTGTTCGCGGACATAGCGCAGGTCCAATTCCGTGCGCTCCGCCGGGGTGGCGGTTGACCGTTTCAGGGCCTGGGCGAGGCCGGTGACGCCGGGACGCACCCTGTGGCGCAATGTCCAGTCCTGCGGCGCATAATCCGCCTCCTGCGCCGGCACGTCGGGACGTGGCCCGACAAGGCTCATGTCACCGCAGAGCACGTTCAGCAGTTGCGGCAGTTCATCAAGGCTGGTCTTGCGGATGAAACGCCCGACCTTCGTGATTCGGGCGTCACCGGCAGCCGTTGAATGGCCGCCGATCCGGTCCGCGTTCGCCACCATGGAACGGAACTTCAGCATCCCGAACGGGTGCCCGCCCCGACCGACGCGAATCTGGCGATAGAAGGGCGATCCGGGACTGTCGAGCCGGATCGCGAGGGCCAGCGGCAGGAACAGCGGCAGGCTGCACAGCAGCAGCAGGGCCGCAATGATGATATCGAACAGGCGCTTCATGGATCGGATGGGTGCCACAAACGCTTCCGCGACACCAGCGGAACGCGCATCTGCTGGACAGGAACCCGCAGAAACCCTATGTCTTTTCGCAGATGAACCGCTCCGCAAGGGGCCGACTGAAAGAGGTCAGACGCCATGTCGAACGATGTATTGCGCGGCAATTTCCAGACCCGTGACAAGGTCGAGATCAAGCAGTCCGTGGAAACCCTGGAAGATCGGTTCGAGATGGAGGCCAAGAAGCGCCTTGGCGGTTCCATCGCCTTCGTGTCCAAGAAGAAGGTCATGTGGGACACCGACAAGAAGTGACCACGCCTGCCGCCCAATCTGCGGGACAGCGTGACGGTCGCCTGTTGCTGAAGCTGCAGCAGGAAATGTCGGCGATGACGGAGGCGCGGACCCAGGACATGTGCCTGGAGAATGTCGCGCGGAACGCGCCTTACCTGAAGCAGGGCCGGACCCTGCGTGACCTGCATGAACTCCGCCTGGGTGCCGGTGACAGTGGTGTCGTGATTGCTGCCGGGCCGAGCCTGCGTCGCCGCGATCCCGTACCTGTGCTGAAACAGCGCGACTTCGAGGGCGCTGTCGTCTGCACGGAAAGTGCGATTTCCCATTGTCTGCGCCAGGGCCTGATGCCGACCGTGGCGGTGTCCGTCGATCCGCATCCGCTGCGCATCGTGCGCTGGTTCGGTGACCCGGAACTGGATCAGGCGCGCATGAATGCGGATGACTACTTCCGTCGTCAAGAACAGGACCCGAGCTTCGCCGACGAGGTCGCCAAGAACGAAGAACTGCTGTCGATGATGGCGGAGCATGGCAAGGACATCCGCATAGCACTTGGTACCACGGCGTCCCCTGACGTGGTGAAGCGGGTGCACGAGATCGGCATGCAGGTGTTCTGGTTCAATCCGATGCTGGATGACCCAGACACACCGGGCAGCGTGACGATGGAGTTGCATCGCCAGAACGGCCTGCCCTGCATGAACGCCGGGGGCAATGTCGGGGGTGCCTGCTGGATGCTCGCCCATGCCGTCCTGGACAAGAGCCGCGTCGCGGTCACGGGCATGGATTTCGGCTACTATGCCGATACGCCGCTGCTCAACACCCAGTACTATTACGAGGCACGGGACCTCGTGGGTGGTGACGAAAGCCGCATCGGCGAACTATATATCGACATCCACAACCCGCACACCGATGAATGGTACTATACTGATCCGGCGTATTACTGGTATCGCTCCGCCTTCATCGAGATGGCGGCGGATGCGGACTGCACGACATACAACTGCAGCGGCGGCGGTACCCTTTTCAGCGATCACGTCCACTGGGCATCGCTGGAGGAATTTCTCGATGGCGCGACCACGTAGGCGTCACCTGATCCCCGAGAGAAGAGGCAACTTTCATGGCAAAGATC
>CAXBNO010000175.1:0-6640 GCA_963976775.1 uncultured Kordiimonadales bacterium | reverse complement strand
CCGAAGCTGCTGCAGCGTACCGGTCTGAAGATGGACGACATCGACCTCTGGGAACTGAACGAGGCCTTCGCGGTGCAGGTCCTGTATTCCCGCGACAAGCTGGGCATTCCCAACGAGATCCTGAACGTCAACGGCGGCGCGATCTCCATCGGCCACCCGTTCGGCATGTCCGGTGCCCGCATGGTCGGCCACGCCCTGATCGAGGGCAAGCGCCGTGGCTCCAAGTACGTCGTCTGCACCATGTGCATCGGCGGCGGCCAGGGTGCTGCTGGCCTGTTCGAGGTCGCGTGATCTGACTGACTCGGGCGCCTGATGGCGTCTGACGGAATGATAGGAGGAAGGGGCGGTGCCGGAATGGAGCCGCCCCTTTCCTTTTGGGGGAGCAGGCTGGAACAACTCCGTGACTCTAGGCTCCGACGATCTGACGGACCTGTTTCAAGGTCATGAACATGCGGGCCTCATTGCTGGCAAAGCTCTGAAACCCGAAATCCTCATACCACCCCTTGCGCCTGACAAAGGCGTCTGCGTCACCATCAGACATCACATCGAGCAGGACGGCATGACACCCGGCCTGATCCGCGATGACGCGGGCCTTCTCGACGACATGGTGCATGAGCAGGCTTCCGACCCCGAGACCTTGCGCCCTGAGTTCAACGGCCACCTGGCCGAGAAACAGAACCGGGATTTCGCCGTGGCTGGGGGTGCCTCTTGGCGGCTTCGGCATCTGGGTGACGTTCATCGTGCCGACATTGATGGCGTGATAGCCGAGGATCGTTGTCTCGCCCTGTTCGACTGCGACATAGACCCGTGTCATGTCATCCTTCTGCTGCTTCCTGGCAGACAGGTTCAGGAAGTTGTTCAGCCGCTCGACGCCACAGTCGAACCCGGAGCGATCATGTTGCCCAGGGTCCCAGCTTTCGATGTTGACAGGTGTCTCGTCAGTCAGCATTCGCCACGCGACGCCGGTATGCGGCCGCAGCCTTGAGCGCGCGTGGCGTCGGAGCAGGGGGCGTGTCGAGCGCTGCTGAGAACAGTCTGGCGTCCTCTGCTGTCAGCACATGACGCGAGCTGTCCTCGATGACGCGCTGTGCCTCCTTGGCGATCGCATTGCGAAGGAATACCGACTTGTCGACCCCGAAAGCAACAGTGGCGCGCTCGATCAGCGCCGCCAGGCTATCGCCATGCCGCACCTGTGTGGTGCGCGTCTGCTTCTCGCTGTTCAGGCCAGTCACGTTCAGGTCCAGCATTCTCGAACTCCATTCCTCTCGACTATGTAATGCAACTTGCATTACAGATCAAGAATGACTGCCGTTCCATGCATGCTGACAAGCAGCAGCTTTTCCAGAACATCGGTTCCAGGATTGCCGGACCGTTCAGTTACTCCCGCCAGCTACTCCCGCGCCGCCACTTCCAGCGGAGGTACCTTGCAGATCTGCGGGCTGCTGGTCGGGCCGAGCGGGGTTGCGATGCCGCCATCCGCGTCGATGGAGACCTGGTGACCGGCAATCTGCAGGCTGAAGCCGCCGCCGGGTCTGGGTGTCACCGCCTCGGCGACGGTACCCTTGCAGCCCAGATCGACCGCCACGAGGAATTCGGCTGAATTCACCTTTTCCGTCGTGGCGACCGTGGCATGCCATTGCGGTTGCCAGTCGGGGACAAAGAACTCGTCCGGGTTCGCCGGGAATTCACTGGTCTGGCCGATGCCGAAGGCGGGAGCGCTGAGCACGGTGAAACAGGCCTTGCCTTCCCCCTTCGTGATGTTGAGGCCGTTGGCGCCCTGACGCTCGATCTCGGTCCAGCTGTGCAGGTTCCACTCGAAGCGGCGCGGGGTTTCGGAGGCGAGATCGTCGTAGATCAGTGCCACGTCGGGCCTGAGGTACATCATCGTGCGCACGGCCCGGCTCAGTTCGCCCTTGTAGGCCGCAGTGGCATCGCCGACCGCCATGTCCATGTCGCCGCAGCGCGCGAAGTTGCGCAGCGTGCCCTGGGCGGAGCGATCCTGATACGGCTGGCCTTCGCCGCCATCATAGGTGATCGCGTTGTGGGCCTTGGTGCGCATGGTCCAGCTTTCGTGATGCGCCGATTTCCAGGTGTCGTAATAGCCACTGTCGATGGCCAGCGACTCACCGCGACCGTTGATGATGAAGCTGTTCTGGTCCGCGTGGGAATGGTTGAAGGAGCCATAGGGGCTGGACTTGAACAGGATCGAGTAGCGGTCCCGATCATCCAGGTCACTGTGCATCGCGACCCAGCCAATCGAGGGAAATACTGCCGTGTCGGGCAGGGCCACATGTTGTTCCGCCACATAGGCCTTGGCAGGCTGATAGAGCGGACCATAGAGATGGACGAAATATTCCTCGTCGGTCTCGGCCTCGTTCCAGAGGGAGGCGAGGCGGCGGCTGATCGGGGTGTCGACCCGCTGCAGGTAGAGCTTCGACAGCAGGCTCCAGGCGGTGGAGCGTTCGTACTCGCCGCCGTCGCCGAAGGAACTGTTCGGTGTACCCGGCGGGATCAGGTAGCTGAAGAAGATGCCTGCCTGCCTGGGCCAGCCCATGTTGACAGGATCGACGCCGATCGCATTCCGCAGTACGTCCCAGTACTGCATGCTGTTCATCGCGTCCCAGACGCCGTAGTTGACGCCATTGCCGAAGCCCCCGTCATCTCCGCCCCAGGGATTGTTGGTGGCCAGATAGATGGGATAGGTGCGGAAGAACCAGTTCTTGGCGCGCGGCGAGTCACCGGCCAGCAGTATGGCGATTGCCGTGATGGCACCGGCCTGGCGGAAACCGTGGCTGTTGTAGGGCTTGCGTTCCAGTTGCCTGCGCGGGTCGACGATGTAGCGGTCGAACGCGGCCTGCGTCCGGTACTCGATCATCCTGATCGTCTCGGCCTTCTGCTCGTCGGTCAGCCAGCGCTTGGTGATGTCATAGGTCAGGGCCAGCGCCAGCGAGATACGCAGGTTCGACAGGTCCGATGACCGGAGACCGGTCGAATGGTCGGGATCCCAGGAAAGCAGGTTGGCCGCCCGTCGCCAGCTCTCGCCCAGTGTCGCCTCATCCCGTGTCAGCCAGTAGGTGTAGGTCAGGGCCGAGAGCCGGACCGTGGCGCGATTGACCTCGCTGGCGATGAAACGGGCCACACGGATACGCTCGTAGAAATCCTCCACCTCGAAAGTCGCGACCGGCGGCTCCCTGGTCAGCTCATCGCCGATCCATTTTTCCTCGACGGTGCGCTTGACGTTGCTGAACAATGGCTTGCGGTCGCCCTGCCGCAGGTCCCGCCGCAGTTCGTTGAAGGCCTCCTTCGGTGGCATCGCCCGGGGGTTGCGGCGGTCCAGTGCTCGTTGCCAGGCTTCCGACACGGAAGGAGCGACGAACACGTGGGCCTGCGGATGGATGCTGAATGCCCGCCATTCACTCCAGTCCCCGGCAGGCTGGCCAGCGGGCCAGAGGCGCGCGCGCCAGCGCCAGTTGCCTTGCGCCAGTGGTGCGTCGAGCATCAGGTGATTGTCCGGCGTCAGACGATGGACGCGGGTTCCGTCCTCATGGAGGATCTCGAGTTCGTAGGTCGTGTCCACGGCATCATAGCGCCAGTGAAACACTGGCGGATTCTGTGCGGCGATGGTGCCGTTGGCGGGATAGACCGGAAACTCCAGCGCGGTCTGCGGCGACAGGAAATCGGTCACTTCCTGCGGCTTCGGCAAACGCTGCACATAGTCGAGCCAGATATCGATATTCCTGCCCTCTGTCTCGGCACGGGACGCCGTCGCGATGCAGATTGCGAGTGCAGCGAGGGCCAGTGCACGAAAACCGGTGCGAAATTCCATCAGGTATCTCCTGCGATGCCGTGCGGTAATCGTTCGCTGTTCCCGCATTCAAGTTTCCTGCCGAGTAGCTGATACGGAGCGCCCTGACGGTCCGGAAGTACTGGCGTGTTGCGGATTCCCATCCATCGTCCGGTTGACAGGTGTCATCATCGCACCCTACAGGGGCTGCATGTGCATATCCGCGCAGGCTGCTCAGTTTATAGCGTCCGATCGCGGGTGAAGGCCATATCCTGCTGCGACCACGGTCAGACGGGGAAACGATGACTGCCCAGAGTGACATGTCAGCGGAGCCGGTCAGAACGCGGTCCGGCGGGAAGCCGCGCGTGCTGCTGGTGGGGCCGTTTCCACCGACAACCTTCATGCTGAACCTGATGGGATCGGACCTGGCGCAGCGGTTCGACTTCATCGCACACACCACGTCCCGTCCGCCGAAGAAGAACGTGGTCGACAACTACGGCTATGCCGCGATCCTGAAAGGCGGTGTGCTCCGCCTGTTCATCGCAGCCTTCGCGACGCTTTGGCACCTCGTCTCCTTCCCCTTCGTGCTCTGGTTCCGACGCATCGACATCGTGCAGATCCAGTCCTCGGACTTTCAGACCTTCTGGGAATCCTGTGTCTACCTCTGGATGGCCAGGCGCATGCGGCGACCGACAATGATGCGCCTGGGCGGCATCTTCGATCAGTTCTACGAGGGGTCGTCCCCGCGGATGCAGCGGGGTATCCGCGCCGGCGTGGCGGCACCCGATATCCTGATCGTGCAGTCGGAGGGGTGGCGGGACTATCTGACAGGGCTTGGCCGCACCGGGCCGATGCTGGTCCTCTACAACTCGGTGCCGAGATCATCCGTGGTATCGATGGATCAGGCCCGCAACGAGACACCGCTGTTCATCTTCGCGGCCGGAACGGAGGGCAAGCGCAAGGGCGCCTATGTGCTGATCGAGGCGCTCCAGCGGCCCGACATGGCCGATATCGCCGCCGTGTTCCATCTTGCGGCTGTTATCGAGCCGCTGGAGTCGCAATTCGCGACCGCCGCCCTGCCCCAGCGGATCGCGCGCGAGGGCTATCTGGCACACGCGGACCTGCTGCGGCTGATGCGCAGCGGCGATGTCTTCCTGATGCCGTCCTATGGCGAGGGCTTTCCCAACAGTCTGCTGGAAGCCATGGCAGCGGGGCTTGCGCCCGTGGTTACGCCTGTCGGCGCGGTGCCCGAGATCGTTACCGACGGCAAGGATGGGTTGGTCATTCCCGCCGGGGATTCGGAGGCACTGGCAGGGGCGATCCGGCGTCTGGTGGATGAACCGGCGTTGAGATTGCAACTGGCACGATCCGCGCAGGAGCGGGTGCGGGAAACCTTCGTTGCCGAAGTCGTGCTGGAGCGGCTGGCGGCGGCTTATCTGGAACTGCTGGCGCGGAAGGCCTGATGGCAACCGGACACGGAAGCAGCGAGAATCTGGTGCGACTGGTGCGCAAGGCGCGCTGGTACCGCAACCGTCTTGCCGCCATGTCGGCCGCCGAGATCGCGCACCGGATGGAGGAGCAGGCGCGGCGGCGCATCAGCCGGATCTATCTGCCCGGATCCGTCACCGGTCTGGACGGCGCGGGGTACGACCTGCCGGTCTGGCCGGGGCTGGCCGATGGGGTCGGCCGCATCGCAGGGGATGCGGGACTGCTTTCCGGCTGGGCCGAGAATGCCCGCCTGGTCCGCGTGGGACAGCTCTCCTTCCTTGGCATCGACTGGCCGAGACCTGACGCAACTGCGGCGGACACCCTGCCGGACTGGCATCTGGACCCGGCAACGGGACAACGCTGGCCCGACGACCGCTACTGCTTCGACATCTCCTATCGGCATGCGGATGAGTTCGGTGACGTGAAGAACGTCTGGGAGTTGTCGCGCCTGCAGTACCTGCAGCCTGTCGCGGCCTATGCCCTGGTGTCGGAGGACACGGCCGCCGTGGCCGCCTGCGAGAAGCATCTGACTTCCTGGGTGGCGGCGAACCCGGTCTACAAGGGGGTGCACTGGTCATCGGGAATCGAGGTGGCGTTCCGCATCGTCAGCATGCTGGTGATCCTCAGCCTGGTCGGCAGCCGGTTCAGCACGCAGTCCCGTGCCACGCTGATGCGCAGCCTGTATCAGCACGGCTGGTGGCTGGCACGCTTCCCGTCGCGTCATTCATCCGCCAACAATCACCTGGTGGCGGAGGCCGCCGGGCTCTTCATGCTCGGCATGCTGTGTCCCGGATTTCCGGCTGCGCGGCGCTGGGTCGGCTATGGCCGGGCCGTGCTGGAGCGGGAATGCCAGCGTCAGATTCATGCGGACGGCATTGGTGCCGAACAGTCACCCGCCTATGCTGCGCTGACGCTGGAATGGCTGCTGCTGAGCGGCGATCTGGGGCGGCGTCTCGGTCAGGGCTTCACACCGGACTACTGGGTACGCATCGCGAAGGCCGGGGCGGCCCTGAAATGGCTGACGGACTCCGCCGGTCATCAGCCGCGCATCGGTGATGATGACGACAGCCATGTCCTGGGCAATGGCATGGGGGTCGAGCCGACGATCAATTCCGTCATGGCCGCAGTTGCCCAGGCCACTGACCGGCCCGAGATCAGCCCCCCTGTTCCTGTCCGGCACCTGCGCCATGCCCTGATGCCGGCACCACCACCGAATGGCATCTGGCCCGGCGGCTTCCGGCATTTCAGCGAAGGCGGCTATTCCGTTCAGCGGCATCTGGGCAAGGGCGCGGCGGATCATCTGCTGGTCTTCGACCATGGCCCGATCGGCTATCTCTCCATCGCCGCACATGGTCATGCCGACACACT
>CAXBNO010000174.1:0-6657 GCA_963976775.1 uncultured Kordiimonadales bacterium | reverse complement strand
CCGGAATCACGGTCTCTGCCGCGCTGGCGGCCATGCCGGACAGGCAAAGCAGCAGCGCGCCAAGCAGGGTCATCAGTTCAGTCTGTCTTGCCGCCAGTGCGGACATGCAGGGATCCCTCTCTGGTGAACCATGTGCCATCTTGCCGACGCACGGCAGGAACGGCCGATCAGGGAACTGACACGCCTGCAGGCGTGCACCACTTACCGTGCCGATATCGAGGCAGAATATTCGAGGAAATGGTCGCCATCCGTGACCGGGTGTTGATACCGCAGTCAGGAGGTCATTCAGAAGCCTGGTCCACGTATTCCAGACCGCATCTGCAGTCTAGCAGATCGCCCCGCGAATGACAGCAGCACGTGCAGACGAAGATGTCACCCGCGTCTGATCGTGGTCAGAGACCCATCATGGAGAGCATTGTCCGGGTCAGTGCGGACTTCGGGTCCGCGACAGCCTCCATCAGGGTGAAGTGGTTGGTTCCCGCTACCAGCATCACCTCCCGTTCCACGCCATGCAGCCTGGCATAACTGTTGGACTGGTCGATCCATCCGTCCGGTTCGTCACCGCCAGCCGCCACAAGCAGATCGATGCCGGGCCGGGGGCTGAAACGGTCGGTCAGGATATTGTTGCGTGCCGCAACCTCCGCCGTCAGGCCGATCTCCGCATTGATGGTCGTGCGCATGGCGGCCCGGGGATCGAAGATGCCGGAAAGCAGGGTGGCGGAACGGATCAGATCCGCGGGCAGTCCATGTGTGGTCCAGTCGTGCGCGACTGCAACGGCACAGAGGTGGGCACCGGCGGAATGGCCACTCAGGTGGATGCCGTCGGTCGATGCACCATAGTCAGCGGCATGCTGCGCGGCATGGGCAATGCCGCGCATGACTGACTCCACCAGCCCGTCCAGTGTGACCTCCGGACAGAGCGGGTAGTTGATCAGCACCACTGTCGCACCGGCACCGGCAAGGGGTTCCGCCACGAAACTGTGCTCGTCCTTCGACAGGGCGCGCCAGTATCCGCCATGGATGAAGACATGCATGGGGCCGCCGACGGGTCCGGGGAAGATGTCGTAGACTTCGCGCGGATGCGGGCCGTAGGAGACGTTGCGGCGCATGTCCTGGCGGCTGCGTGCCGCCGCGGATTCGGAAATGAAGTGCTCCAGATGCCGTGCCGCATCCGGCGAGGCCACGCGTGGATTGAAGTGGCGCTCGACCTCTTCGTCACTCATCTGCTGCCAGTCTGTCATTTCGCTCTCCCCCAGAGTCCGGTCAGGCCGTGTAGCAGCCTGCCTGCTTCGCCCGCAACACGGTCAGATGATAGACCGTATCGATGGTCGGTGTCGGCACACCGGTGATGCGGCCCAGTTCCGATACGGTGCCGATGATCGGTTCGATCTCCATCGTACGGCCACCCTCCAGGTCCTGCAGCATCGATGTCTTGTGCGCGCCGACCTTCTCGGCCGATTCAATGCGCTTCTCCACCGTCATCGGGAAACGCACGTCCAGTGCTTCGCCGACAGCCTTTGCCTCTGTCATCATCGTATGGATCACCGACCCGACACCCGCATCCCGTGCCATGTCCACCAGGGTGGCACCGGTCAGGGCCGAAACCGGGTTGAAGCTGAGATTACCCCAGAGCTTGACCCAGATCTCGTTGCGGATGTTGGGGCGGATCGGGGCCTTCACGCCTGCGTTGATCAGTGCGGAAGACAGCGCCTGGATGCGGTCGGACTTCGAACCGTCCGGTTCCCCCAGGGACAGGCGCTCCCCATAGCCGAGCTGGACAACGCCGGGCTCGGGGACTTCCGCAGCCTGCCAGACGACGGAGCCGATCACCCGCTCCGGCCCGATCTTGTCCCAGAGCTCGTTGCCCGGATCGGCACTCTCCAGCCGCTGCCCCGCATAAGTGCCCTCCAGGCCGTGAAAGTACCACCAGGGCATGCCGTTCTGTGCCGTGACAACCGTCGTGTCCGGGCCGAGCAGTGGCTGCATGGCATCAGCCACGGCACGCACGCCATGGGCCTTGAGCGTCAGCAGGACATAGTCCTGTGCCCCCAGTTCGGAAGGATCATCGGTCGCCCGCGGGCGGACGGTGAAATCGTCCTCCGCCGATTTCAGCCTCAGGCCCTTCTCGCGGATCGCTGCCAGGGGGGGGGGGGGCGGGCCGGTGCGATTCCATCACTTGATGGAACAATCTAGGTCTAGCAGACAGGCAACAGATTGGACCAGATCTGTGCCTGCGATAAGGGGGCCATGCGGACATGCGCCCTGCAAGCACGTTGGTTGCAGTCAGCAAGTTGTCTCATGCCTGGGCAACAATTCGGTAATGTAGGTGCGCGAGCAACAAATTCGGTAATTTTAACTTGTTTTGACCCTGGATGATGTGTATTTGTCCGGTATGCAGAACAACGAACTCCTGGAACGTATCGACCGGAGACTGCGCGACAAGGGCCTGACGGACTACCGGGCCTCCATGCTGGCTGCCGGTCGGCCCGAGATCATCCGCAACATTCGTCGTGGCCGGTCACGCAATCCGCGTCGTGACACGATGGAGAAGCTGGCGCGGGTGCTGGATTGCTCCTTCGAGTGGCTGGCAACCGGGCGTGGCCCCGTTCAGTCACCGCCGGATACGCCCGGTGTACCGGTCGCGGTTGCCCCGATTGTCAGTGGCGAGGATGTTCCGTTGCCACCGGCGCGCAGCGAGATGCCGCTGGATGTCCCGGTCATGGGCACAGCGGCAGGAAGCCTGAAAGGCGCGTTCCAGCTCGATACCTCATCCCCCATCGACCGGGTGCGGCGCCCGCCGGGCATTGCCACGGCGGTGGACATCTATGCGCTCTACATCGTCGGTGACTCCATGTCGCCACGGTTCGAGGATGGGGAACTGATCTATGTCTCCGGCCGTCGCCCGGTACGTTCGGGTGATGATGTGGTCATTCAGGTCCATGGCGAGGACGACCAGGTGGAGGCCTACTGCAAGCGGCTGGTGAAGCGTGACAGCGGCCGGGCCACCGTCGAGCAGTTCAATCCGTCGACCACGTTCGACATTGCCGCAGACCGGACCATTGCGATCCACAAGGTACTGAACCTGAACGACCTGTTCGGTATCTGATTTCCGCTGCTCAGGAGTCTCGGTGCCCGGCAGGCGGATGCGTGGCCCGCCAATGTTCGGCGATCTGCTGGCCGGTACAGATCCACACGTCATCGAATGACCGTATGTGATCCAGGAACCGGGTCAGGCCGCCGATCCGGCCCGGCCTGCCGATCAGCCGGTCATGCAGGCCGATGGACATCATGCGCGGCTGTCCGGCCAGGCCCTCCGCCCGCAGCACGTCGAAGGCATCCCGCATGTACCGGAAGCAGTCATCAGCCGTGCTGAAACCGCTGTTCTCGTTGAAGCGGTTGTCGTTGGTCTCGTAGGAATAGGGGATGACCAGATGATCCTGCCCCTGTTCGTGCAGCCAGTACGGCAGTTCGTCGTTCAGGCTGTCGCGGTCATAGAGAAATCCGCCGTGCTCGATCAGCAACCGCCGGGTATTCGGCGACGGACGCCCCGTCATCCAGCCGACCGGCGGTGCGCCTGTCAGCCGGGTGATCTCGGCCACCGCGTCGGCGATATGCTGCCGCTCCGTCGCCGCATCGACATACTGGTAATCGATCCAGCGCCAGCCGTGGCTGACCAGTTCATGCCCGCCCGCCGCGATGGCACTGACGAATTCGGGATTGTGTTTCAGACCACTGACGACGGCCAGAATGCTGGCCTGCAGGCTCCGGCTCTCGAAGGCGTCCAGCAACCGCCAGATTCCGCGTCGACTGCCATATTCGAAGGCCGACTCCGCCAGCAGCGATCGCGCGCCGGTGACCGTGGGAAAGCCGATGTCGTTCAGCATCCCCTCCGACGTGGCGTCGCCGTGCAGCACCGAAAGTTCTCCGCCCGCCTCGTAGTTCACGGCGAATGTCACTGCGATGCTTGCGCCACCGGGCCATTGCGGGTCAGGCAGTCGCCGCCCGTACCCGGCGAGGTCCCTCGGATAATGTCCTTCCGTCACGGCAATCTCCTGACTTCTGCATGCGACCGGTGTAGAATGCGGGTTGAAACGACAATCACCAAGGGTCCGGGGGAGGATTCAGAGATGAACGACCATTCAAACGCACCGAAGCTCGGCAAGATGGTTCACGCGGTGCCGTCAAAGCTGCCCGATGCTTCCGGTCGCCGCGTCTTCTTCACCTACAAGGACATGGGCGTCACCGATGCGACAGGTGGCCTTATGCGCGCACAGCTGACCACGGCGCGGGAAGGGATGAAGGAATCCACCGGCTGGCACTATCACGTCTGCGAGGCGCAGTACGTCTATTGCACCAGCGGCTGGGTCGATCTGGAATTCGAAACCGGCGAGACGGTCCGCGTCAGCGCCGGTGAGTCGATCTTCATTCCCGGCGGCATGAAGCACAACGAACTGGAGACCTCCGACGATTTCCAGATCCTGGAGGTCTCGGTGCCGGCAAAGATGGATACGGTGCCCTGCGACCCGCCAGCCTGAGCGGGGCTGCGCCGGGCGTCTCATGCCGGACTGAAGATTTCCGACGGCTGGGACACACCGGGCAGGACGTGAAATCCGAGTGATTCCAGCCTGGAGCCCTGTGACGCGAGCTTCGCGAAGGCTTCCGTCATCAGGATCGGGCGGTTGAGCGTGCGCGTCAGGGCCTCGACCCGGCTGACCTCGTTCACCGCGCGGCCGATCACCGTGAAGTCGAGACGGTCGGCCGAGCCGATGTTACCGAAGATCACATCGCCGTTTCTTGTTCAGGTCTGCCAGGTTGGCGACACCCTCGACTGCGGCGGCAAGCGCGGAATGGCTGGCCAGCCAGGCGGTGCGGTCATCCATCGGGAAGATGGCCAGCATGCCATCGCCCATCAACTTGAGCACTTCGCCGCCCATGGCCTTCACCGGTTCGATCATGCAGTCGAAGTAATCGTCCAGTATCTCGATGATCTCCGGCCCCGGCAGCCTGTCCGACAGGCGGGTAAAGCCCCGCAGGTCGCAGAGGTAGATCGCGGCGCGCAGGGCTTCGCCCTCGGCCCGGTGGATCGTCCCGGCGAGCACCCGCCGCGCCGCAGCCTCCCCCAGATAGGTGCCAAGCAGGCTGCCAGTGGCAAAATAGGCATTCATCAACTCGAAGCGCAGGGACATCAGTGGCACCAGTTCCTTCAGACGCTCGATCTGTGCCGCGTCGTAGCCGCCCTGCCGCCGCGTGGCGAAGGAGATGACATTGACCTCCCCGGTGGAGAAACGCATCGGCAGGCCGATGTAATCAGTCGCGCCCTCGGCCTTCAGTTCCCGCCAGATGTCGAACTCCAGCAGGTCATCATCCAGGTCGAGACGCTGGCGCACCTGCGGCGCCCCCTGATGGATCAGGTGAATTGGGCTTTTCAGATAATACTCCGACTGCATGGCATCATGGCCGCGCAGCACCACCTCCGCCTCCTGACCTGTCCGCCAGATGAGGTTGCGGGAGACGTAGAGCGGGTGAAGTGACAGCAGCCCGCAGAACACGCGCAGCAGGCCCAGGCCCTCCGAGTCGAGCCGCTCGCAGAGGTCGGTGAAGAAGTCGATCTCCGCATTGGGAAGGTGCAGATCCTGCAGCAGCCACCGGGCAGTCTCGTCGGCGCGCCAGCCGGTCGTGATGATATTCACGCTTGCCTCTTTGCGGCTTTGTGGCATGTTCGCGTCGCTCATGGGACGGCCCCTGACTGTATACCCGTGTCCCGGCTTGATTGCTGGGGGTTCTGCGCCACATAAGCGCCAGAACGGCTCAGGCAACCTGATCGCACTGACAACCCGGAGGAACCCATGTTCATCCAGACCGAACCGACACCCAACCCGCAGACGCTGAAGTTCATTCCCGGCGTTGATGTGATGAAAGAGGGTGTTGCGGATTTCCGCAAGCCGGAAGACGCCAAGGTGTCACCGCTGGCGGAGCGTCTGTTTGCCGTCCACGGCGTGACCGGCATCTATCTGGGACAGGACTTCGTTTCCGTCAGCAAGCGCGAGGATGTGGAGTGGCACCACATCAAGCCGTCGATCCTCGGCACGATCATGGAGCATTTCACTGCTGGTCTGCCGGTGATGAGCGAAGGTGCGGTGATCGGCGATTCCGGTGGCCACGCGGCGGCAAATGGTGCCGACGGCGAGATCGTGAAACAGATCGTCGAACTGCTGGATACCCGGGTGCGGCCTGCTGTCGCTCAGGATGGCGGTGATATCGTATTCCATGGCTTTGACGAGGGAATCGTGTATCTGGCCATGCAGGGTGCCTGTGCAGGTTGTCCGAGTTCGGTAATGACGCTGAAGCATGGCATCGAAAATCTGTTGCGGCACTACGTGCCGGAAGTGAATGAGGTTCGCGCGGTCTGACGGGGGACTGTCGGGCACGGTGTGCCGGACGGCGAAAGACCAGACGATGAACGGGACCCGACCGGCGGTTTGAGTGGTCGGAAGGTTGAGAGGAAGAGTGTGCAATGAAACGTGTCGGACGCTTTCGGGCGGCCGCTGTCGTTGCTTGTGCCGGTTTTCTGTTGAGTATGGCCGGGCAGGCAGTGATGGCTTCGCCCCAGGATCTGAATTCAACGGTTGATGGAACGGCAACAGCCGGACTGGCTGC
>CAXBNO010000173.1:0-6658 GCA_963976775.1 uncultured Kordiimonadales bacterium | reverse complement strand
CGCAGGTGCGCCAGCAGGTGACGCGCCGTCTCCTCCGGCACTTCCTCCGCCACGAAATGTCCGACACCCTTCAGCGCCTCGAAGGTGCAGGCGGCACTGACATGATCCTGCGTCGTGATGGCGGCACGTTCGCCGACGCTCATGTCCTCCCGCCCCCAGATGTAGAGCGTGGGCACGTTGATGCCGGGAAAGTCGTCCCTGGCCAGCGTCGATTCACCGGAGAATGCCGCCCGGTACCAGTTGAGCGCGGCGTCCAGCGCATCCCGGTTCCCCAGAACGGAGAGGTGACGCGATGCCAGTTCGTCGGACATGCGCCGCTTCGCCGGTGGCGCGTCGGCATCATCGGCCCCGAACAGCCCGGATGCATTCTCGAAGCAGAGCGTGTTGCGCAGCGCCTGCGCATCGTCCTGCAACAGCCGGTCCGCCATCTCCGGATCCTGAAACGCCTTGTGGTGGCGGGACCGGTTGGCCTGCGCCGGGTCGTTGCGGAAGGCGGCGGCAAAGGCAGCCGGATGCGGGCGGGACAGCACGGTCAGGCTCAGCAACCGGTCGGGGTGTGCCGCGGCGGTCGCCCAGGCGATCTGGCCGCCCCAGTCGTGGCCGACGAGGTGAAACCTGCCAAGCCCCAGCGAATCCGCGATGGCCACTACATCGGCCACGATTTCGCTCACCTGATAGGCCTGAATGCCTTCGGGTCGCGCACCGGATGAATAGCCGCGCTGATCCGGGGCAATGCCGCGATAGCCCGCCCCTGCCACCGCCTGCAGCAGCTCGGTCCAGCTGTGGCGGGAATTCGGGAACCCATGCAGGAAGATCACCGCCTCGGCAGACGTTTCATCGCCTGCAATATCGGCGGTGAAACGCATCCCGCGCGCCGCGATCTCCGTCGTTGTAGCCGTCATTCCTTGCCTCCCCCGGCAGACATGACCCGGCAATCCCTGCACGGTTCACCGTCTCGCATTTCCAACCATCTGAATTCACTGAACTAATTTCTGGCACCGGAGATGCAATAGCAATCGTGAAACAGGATGGAGAAATATCATGGCAACGGGCATGGCAATCGAAAAGCACCAGATCGACTGGGCAGCCCATCACCTCAGCCTGGCGCTGGGTGGCATCGCGGCAGACATCGCCGGTTCATGGGCGGATCATCTTGGCCGTCTGGGCAAGCCGGAACTGGCGCAGACCTGGCGCCAGATCGAACAGCGTCTGGAATCGGCACCCGCCGAGTAGCAGGTTCCCGGGTGACGTGTTGCCGCCGCTCAGGCGCGGTGCAGCACGTGAACCCGCGCGGGCAGCCGTTCGGCTTCCGGCGCGCCGGGCAAGCTGACATAGCGCTGACTCTCGTCCCGCAGCGAGATTGATCCGTCCGCCACCAGACCGGCAACGGCAGCCCCATAGCTGTCGACCCAGGCCTGTTCGGTGATGGTCAGGATCATGTGGCCATCCGGCTTCAGGATGCGCGCCAGTTCGTGCAGGCAGGTCGCGGGCGCGTCGCCCAGCATCTGCTGTTTCAGATCGCGATAGCAGCCCTTGCTGCCCGCCACCCGGAGCATGCCTTCCGACAGGTCGATCCCGTCGATTGCCGTGTAACCCAGCACGGCCAGCGTCTCCCCCAGCACACCCGTGCCGCATCCCGCATCCAAAATTTCCGTCTGCCGCGACGGCGCGTGTCGCCCCACCATGCCTGCGATGATCGCCGGATGGCGGTAGCCCCAGCCGCTCATGTCCGCATCATAGTCCCGTGCCCAGCCGTCATAGCTGCGGCTGAGCGCGGACGCATTGCCGTCTGCGGCATAGACATCCTTCAGATGGGCTTCATTTCCCGACACGGATCGTGCTCCTCTGGTCATGGAGTGCTATCTGCATTCTCGCCCTGCGCCAGGGCGGACCGCAACGCGGAGGGATCCACCATCAGGATCGACACGCCATGGCAGGATGATCCGGCCTTCAAGAGGGTCGTGACCGCGATCAGCGCGGCGGGGGGAGAGGTGCGCGTGGTTGGCGGGGCGGTTCGTGACTGCCTGCTGCAGCGCCCCGTCGGTGATATCGACATGGCAACATCACTGCTGCCGGAGGCGGTCATTGCCGCGGCCAGGGCGGCGGGTCTGAAGTCCGTGCCGACCGGTGTCGATCACGGCACCATCACAGTGATCGCGCAGGGCACGCCGTTCGAGATCACCACGCTGCGCGCGGATGTGGAGACCGATGGCCGCCGCGCGGTGGTCAGTTTCACGACTGACTGGGCCAGGGACGCGATGCGGCGCGATTTCACGATCAACGCACTCTACCTGGACCCGGACGGTGAACTGCACGATCCACTGGGGCAGGGGCTGGACGATCTGAAGGCGCAGGTGATCCGTTTCATCGGTTCGGCGGCCGAGCGCATCCGGGAAGACTACCTGCGCATCCTCCGCTTCTACCGGTTTCACGCCATGCTGGGCTGGCCGATCCTCGACAGGTCGGGTGCGGCGGCCTGTGCGACGCATCTGGATGGGCTGCAACGTCTGTCGGTGGAGCGCATCTGGCAGGAAATGGCGAAGCTGCTGGCCGCACCCGACCCGTCACCCATGCTGGCCGAAATGACGGACGTCGGCATTCTTGCGGCGATCGCGTCTGAACTGGACACGGGCAGGGCCCTTCCGGCTACGAGGGATGCGATCCTGCGGCTGGCAGCGATGCTGCCGGATCAGGCGGCGGCGAGCGCGATCTCCGGACGCTGGAAACTCTCGAAGGCTGATGTGCGGCGGCTGGTGCTGGCGGTCCAGGATCCGGCGGATGCACTCATCAACCCGGCTGCCACCCGTATCGCGCTTTACCGCGATGGACGGCAGGCCATGCTGGACCGCAGCGTGCTCGCCACGGCACATGGCGAGTCGGTGGACAGTGAGGTGCAGGCCCTGATTGCCGACTGGCCGATCCCGGTATTTCCGCTGAAGGGCCGAGACCTGATGACGGCCAACATCAGACCGGGGCCGGAGATGGGGGAATTGCTGCACCGGCTGGAGGCGCGCTGGATCGCGGATGACTTCAGGGCCGACCGGGCGCAATGCCTGACGTGGCTGGCAGACGAGATCAGGGATCCGGCAGGCCGAGGATCCATCCCTCCGAGCGGCTGACCTTCGCGTGGTCGTCGCCGGTCAGCCAGTCCGGTGCGGCCAGCCGCGAAGCGAGTACGCCATCGCGCTGCCATTGCATGATCGCATCCCGCGTGACCGCGACCTGTGCCTGATCCCGTATTGGCCAGGGGGCGGCGGAAATATCGAACAGACTGGGCCAGCATTCCACATGCACCAGCCCTTCCAGCCGCGCCGACCAGCCGGTATCGAACGGCCACCAGCGGGCCGTGACATGATCTGACAGCCGGTCATTCAGCCGCTGGATCGCCGCGAGGCCCATGAGTGCCTGCGAGCCGACGGAGCCGACGGTGTAGAGCTTCCAGACACTCTGGATCGACGGGAACCCGAGCTGGCGGGCATGGCGTTCGACGATGCGCCACTCGGGGAAGGGGAAGCGGGTGAAGTCGGGCTTCTTCTCCGGGACGGTGTCCGCAGCAACACTTGCGGGTCTGGCCCAGAAGGGGCCGGCATCGGAGCCGAGGGCACGATTCAGAGCATCGGCGACGGCGAAGCGGTTGTTGCGATCCTTCGGCC
This sequence comes from uncultured Kordiimonadales bacterium, assembly GCA_963976775.1. Classification (GTDB taxonomy): domain Bacteria; phylum Pseudomonadota; class Alphaproteobacteria; order Minwuiales; family Minwuiaceae; genus Minwuia. Next base: position 3,005 of record CAXBNO010000173.1, on the reverse strand, counting down.
CATCCTCGATCAGTTCGGCCAGTCGGGTCGCAATGTCCCGCCCGCCGCCAAGCCCGCTCTCCGCCGGATAGCCGAAGGGGAAATCCCAGGCAATCAGGGCATTGCCGCCCGTCCGCCGGACCAGTCCTTCGAGATGCTCCATGCAGTCGTTGCGCGTGCGGCAATAGACCGGCGGCGGGCGCTCCCTTGCCGTGCCCCATGCCAGCCAGACGCGATCCTTCTTCGGACGCACGGGACCGGGACTGGCTGCGGCGGACCAGTCCACCACGGCAATCAGGTCAAAGCCGTTCGATGCCTTGCTCATGGCAGCGGCATCAGGAACGGGCCGCCCGGCGTTGCAGGCCTTCGCTGTAGATGCTCAGCACCTTCTGATCCGATTTCCAGTCAGATATCTGCATGATTTCAGATATTTGCGGGGCGTTCTTCACAATGTCCTGAATCTGGCTATCCAGCAGTGCAATCTCCTTCGGGTGCTGCATCGGGTCCTGACAGCAGTTGCCAAGACCGGTCACGATCTGCCGTAGCTGGTGCGCCAGTCCGGCGTGTGCGGAAGCGACATGCGCCCAGAGGAATGCGGCCCCGGCAAGCAGGACATAGGCGGATTCGGCGCGCACGAAGGGGCGCAGCCGGTTGTCGCCGAGCCGTCCGGCCTCCGGCACTGCCACATTGTCCAGCGTGGCAAAGCCCTGGCTCATGCGGGGCAGGAACCCGGCCGCGTCGCGATGCGAGAGGGTCACGCCTGGTGTCCGTGCATCCAGCAGGATCGCGTGGCGTGGTTTCTCCTGTTCCTCCCCCACCCGTCGCGCGGTGATGATCAGGTGATCGAGGTGCCGCGACTGCGCCACCCAGGACTTGAAACCACTGACCCGCCAGGTATCCCCGTCACGCGTCAGAATGACACCGGGATGCTTCTCCGGCTCATGCCGGTCCTCGCTGGCGGCAAGGGCGGCCCAGCCACCGGGGGGCAGCTCCGGGAAGCAGTGGCGCATGGCCGCCTGGTAGCCGCTGGCGAAGACCCAGTCGAGATGATCCGCCAGCAGACCGCCACCCACGGCCTGCAAGACCGGCGCGGCCTCCGAAAGGCGGGCAGCATCCCAGACCGTGCGCCATGCCTTCTCTGTCGGTGCGTCTGCCCGCGCCGGCGGGTGATTCAGCAGATCGTCGGTCCCGGTCGTCATTGATGATGCTCCCCCCCCCCTGAGTCTCGGCCACTTACGGTAGCGCCGTGTCGATCCTGACGGCCAGACCGTAGTGGTCGGAGAGCGGGATCATCTGTCCGTCGGGCAGGGGCACCGTGTGTCCGGTCGCGACATGTCGACTGCGCAGGGTCAGGCCGGGACCGGCGGGCCGGACCCAGACATGGTCGATGTCCTGATCGGGGCTGTCGCCATTGATGATGGGGTTTGCATTCGACCAGCTCGTCACCCCGGCATCGTCCCAATCGAACGCATCCGCGCGCGCGTCCTTCCATCCCCGGGCGGCACCGAGGCCGAAGGTCTCCGGCTCGAAGGTTGCGGCGGCGTTGAAGTCACCGCCAAGCACCAGCGTGCGGTCGGCGGGTGCTTCGGCCATGGCGTCGAGCGCCATGCCGATCTGGCGCCTGCGGACCTCCGGCGCGATGGCGGCGATCTTCTGTCGCCCGCGTCCGTCATAGCTGGTGTGCATATTGCCTATCCGGAATCGCTGGCCCGCCACTTCCAGGTCGACGAACTGCATTCCCTTGCGGGCGATGAAACGCTCTACCCAATCGACAGCCGGAAATTGCCGGGTGGCCGGCGGCCCGATCCTGATGTCGCGGCGGATCAGCATGACCAGTCCGGTATCGGGACCGCTGTCACGTGCGGCAACCACCCGGAATGCGGTGGATCGTGCGAGTTGCGCGACAACATCCCTGCCATAGGCCTCCTGCAGCAGCCACACATCGACCTGTTCCTCGTTGCGGCTGAGCCAGGTGCAGATCGCGGGCAGACGCGTGGCCTGGTGGGGCACGCCCTCGCGCAGGGTCTGTCCCAGCAGGTGCAGCCGAGCGAGGCCAATGTTGAAAGTGGCAATTCGGAACATGTCGGAAATCGCAGGGGTGCTTGGGTTGCGGGCCATGAGGCACCCCCCTATATAGCAGTTCGCGTCGGCATGATTGTGACAGTCGTTGCAACGGTTCCCGGAACCGCCGATGCGAACCGAACCGAACTGCAAGGGGGCGCGGGCGGTGCCTGCAAGGGCCAACCGCGTCGGCCACAATAGAAGAGGAAGCAGATGTCGAAAGTGATCGGGATCGATCTGGGCACCACGAATTCGTGTGTGGCCGTCATGGATGGCACCAATGCCAGGGTTGTCGAGAATGCCGAGGGCGCGCGTACCACGCCGTCCATGGTTGCGTTCAGCCCTGATGGCGAACGCCTTGTCGGGCAGGCCGCCAAGCGTCAGGCGGTGACAAATCCGACCAATACCCTGTTTGCGATCAAGCGCCTGATCGGCCGCCCGTATGGTGACCGCGTGGCGACCGAGATTGCCAAGACCGCGCCGTTCAACATCGTCAAGGCAGACAATGGTGACGCCTGGGTCGAGGCGAATGGCGAGAAGTACGCGCCGTCGCAGATCTCCGCCTTCATCCTGCAGAAGATGAAGGAAACCGCCGAAGCCTATCTGGGCGAGACGGTGGACAAGGCCGTGATCACTGTTCCGGCCTACTTCAATGATTCACAGCGTCAGGCCACCAAGGATGCCGGCAAGATCGCCGGCCTGGAAGTGTTGCGCATCATCAACGAGCCGACGGCTGCGGCCCTGGCCTATGGCCTGGACAAGTCCGGCGAGAACAAGATCATCGCGGTCTATGACCTGGGCGGTGGCACCTTCGACATCTCCGTGCTGGAGATCGGCGACGGCGTGTTCGAGGTTCGCTCCACCAACGGCGACACCTACCTGGGTGGCGAAGACTTCGACATGGTGCTGGTCAATTATTTCGCGGACGAGTTCAAGAAGGAGAACTCGGTCGATCTGCGCAATGA
>CAXBNO010000172.1:0-6672 GCA_963976775.1 uncultured Kordiimonadales bacterium | reverse complement strand
CAGCGCCGTCAGGGCCGCGATGATGCAGGTACGTGCGATCGAGGTTGCGCAGGGGGTCACCCGCCAGTCCATCGCCGACATGCGCGATGTGCTGATCGAACTGGCGAAGCGCCGGGACCTGTTTCCGCTGGAGGATTTCCCGCCACCGGAGGCGACGACGGAACGCAGGAACGCGCTCTACCGCCTCTCGGAGGATGCGGACCACCGTTTCGCGCTTTACGCACAACTCTCCATGGGCGGCACCAATTCCCCGGCGCATGATCACACCACCTGGGCGGTGATCGTGGGTATGGAAGGCAAGGAACTGAACCGTCTGTATGATCCCGCAGATGAAGGCGGTGTGGCTGAGAAGGACCAGTTCGTCGTCGAGGCCGGGACCGGGCTGGCACTGATGCCGGACGATCTGCATTCGATCCATATCGACGGCTCCGAGCCGGTCCTGAATTTCCACATGTACGGGCTGGCGCTGGAGCAGCTCGAAAATCGCCGCTACTACAAGCCCGAGACCGGTGAGTGGAAGCATTTCCCTGCCTCCGAAGGCATTCGCGATCTGCCGATGCCGGCATGAAGAGCCTGACTGCGCCGGAGCTGCGCACACGTCTGACCGATGGTCAGGAAATCGCCCTGATCGACGTGCGGGAGGAAGGTGCCTTCTCCAGGGAGCATCTGTTCCTCGCCGCCTGCATCCCGTTGAGTCACCTTGAGTTCCGAGCGCCGCGCATGGTGCCGCGCCGGACCGTACCGGTGGTGGTGACGGACCATGGACCGTCGGACAAGGGGCTGGCGGAACGCGGCGCTGCCCGACTGGCTGAACTGGGCTATGCGGATGTTTCCGTGCTGGTCGGGGGAACGGCGGGCTGGCGAGCGGAAGGCTACGAGGTCTTCTCCGGCGTCAATGTCCCCTCCAAGGCGTTCGGGGAATTCGTCGAGCATCACTACGACACGCCGCGTATCGAGGCGGCGGAGCTTCAGCGGCTGAAGGACAGCGGCACGGATCTCGTCATCCTGGACAGCCGTCCGATGCCTGAATTCAACCGCATGTCGATCCCCGGCGGGGTGGACTGCCCGGGGGCGGAGCTGGTCTATCGTGTCCATACCCTGGCGCCTGATCCGCACACCACCGTGGTGGTCAATTGCGCTGGCCGCACCCGTTCCATCATCGGCAGTCAGTCGCTGATCAATGCCGGCATCCCCAACCCGGTCATGGCGCTGAAGGATGGCACCATGGGCTGGCAACTGGCGGGGCTGACCTGCGCCACAGGCGAGACCGAACATGCGCCACAGCCGGAAGGGGAAGCGCTGCAGGCCGCGAAGGACCGTGCCGCGCATGTCGCCGACCGCTTTGGCGTGCGCCGGACGGACAGCGCCACGGTGGCCCGCTGGCAGGCCGAGGCGGACCGTACCACCTGCCTGCTGGACGTGCGCACGGTGCAGGAGTTCGAGGCCGGTCACTGGCCCGGCGCGCATCATGCGCCGGGCGGGCAACTGGTGCAGGCGACCGATGAATATGTCGCCACCCGCAATGCCCGGATCGTGCTGGCGGATGCGGAGGATGGCGTGCGCGCCACCATGACCGCGTCGTGGCTGATCCAGCTCGGCTGGACGGACGTGCATGTGCTGGCTGAACCGCCGACCGTGCCGGAAACCGGGCCTGTGGACCCGGAACCGGCCCTGTTCCGACCGGCTGAGACACTCTCCGTCGCGGAGATGCAGGCTGTCATCGATTCCGGCGAACCGGCAGCGGTCGTCGACCTGACGGAGAGCCTGACGTTCCGTCGGGGGCATATTCCGGGCGCGTACTGGACCGTGCGATCACGCCTGACAGAGAGCATGGCGGCGCTGGCGCATGCCGGGCTGATCCTGCTGACCTCCCCGGATGGCCGGTTGGCGCACTATGCGGCGCACGAACTGCGCGCTGCCCGACCGGATCTGGTCGTCCGTGTCCTCGCAGGCGGAACCGCCGCCTGGGTCGCCGCCGGTCAGCCCATGGAACCCGGCCTCGAGCGCGCCCTGACCGAAACCGACGATGTCTGGTGGAAGCCCTACGACCATCAGGGCAGCGTCCGGCAGGCCATGGAAGACTATCTGACCTGGGAAGTCGGCCTGGTCGAACAGGTCAATCGCGACGGACTGGTTGAGTTCCGCCGGTTCGATTGAGCCATCTGACAGCAGGCCGATCAGTATCCGAACATGTGGTCCAGGCTGAAGGCGATGCCGGGACGGAGCAGGCCGTGGAAGCCGAACAGGCGACAGGTGGTGTCGCGGATCTGGACGTAGGCGTCCGGACCGGCGGCCTTCAGGTCGGCGGCGTCGAAGGTCTCCGAGACGCGCCAGTGGCGGGAGCCGCCGCAGGGGATCGCGATGTGCTTCGTCACCACCATCTCGCCTGCGCCGCTGAACAGGTTCAGGTCGGTGCTGGACTCCGGTGCCCAGGGCAGGGATGCCGGGTAGAGCAGGTGACACATGGCATCCGCCGTGTCCCCTCCCAGGCGCAGGAACAGGCGGGTGGAGAGGCCCGGCGGGCGGCCTGAATAGGATTGCGGCTCATCACGGAAGACCAGCGGCATGTTGAACATGTGTGCGCCGAAGATGGTCTCGGCGCGATGGCCGCTGGCCCGCTGCTCGATCCGGGCAAGGGCATGCAGCCAGCCGTCGGCCTCACCACCGTCGCGGAAGTCGTAGAGGAATTCCACGTGACCGGTGCCGGAGGGCAGTTCGGCGGCGGCTTCCTTCATCCAGGCATCGACATCTATGGCGATGGAGTCGCGGCGGGCGACCCGGCCCAGGAATTTCTCGGCGACGCAGGTGCCATTGGCGTCGATCAGGTCGGCCCGGATCGGCAGTTCCATCTGGGTATCCGCCATGGGTGTCGGCAGGCAGAAGGTCTGGAACTCGTCCACCGGCAGCACCGGCAGGGGCATGATGTAGCCTTTCCCGAACAGCGGGGCGTTCTCCCGGATCTCAGGGTCCGGCTTCAGATCGACACGCTCCACATTGGCGTGGGCGATGCGGCGGCGGCCCGAGGCACGCTGGATCACCTCATAGCGCGGGCGGACGAAGTATCGCCCGGCCTGCAGCTCGATCTGATCGGGGAAGCGGGCATCGGGCAGCATGGCACCGACATTGACCGCGACGGTCCCGAACGGGGGCACGCTCTCGTCGTAGGTGGTGACGTCCTGGCCGCCGACCAGGTTGAAACCGATGACCCCGGCGGGAATCTCGATCGGGTGGCTGTTCTGCACCCAGAGGATCAGATCCTCGTTCTCGTCCGGCGCGGGTACACCTGCATAGAGGTCGGCGGGCCAGGCGTTGGCGTCGTGGGTGCAGCTCAACTGCTCCGCCGCATCGCCATAGACATCCAGCGCATACTTGACGATCTCGTGCCCCCTGATGCGCACCGCATGCATGAACAGGGTGCCCGCGAATTCGCCAAGACCGAAGCGCTGGCGCACTTCGGCGCTGTCGATGGTGATGGTTTCGAACGGGCGGGTCAGGGGGACCTCCCACTCTGCCAGCATGCTGCCGTCACCGGCGATCAGACGACACCAGAGCGCCGGATCCTTGGCCCCGTAGCCGGACCAGTAGTTGGCCGTGACGATGCGCGTGTGCAGTCCGTCGCCGTCGCGCAGGAAGCCGAAGTTGGTGGCGAAGTTCAGCGCATCCACATAGGCCTTCGGCTGCGACAGCATGGTCGCGGGCAGCCGCAGCGGGTCCAGCGTCTCGACGCGCTTGCCGGTGGGCAGGATGTGTTTCAGGTGCTGCAGGAAGCCGTCGCCATCGAAGGCCGTGATCAGCAGCGTATCGAAATCACTGCCGATCTCGGTCACCGGACGCGCGGTCAGGCCGAAGGCCTCCCGGCCCACATGCTCGATCTGCTGCACCAGATAGGCGACGGGCGACAGCCCGGCCAGATCGTGAAACACGTCCACCGTTTCCGCATCGCCCAGAGGATCATAGATCGCGATCCGGCCCGCATCGGCCAGGCCAGCACGCCAGCCCTTCGCCAGGTCGGCGGTGATCGGGTGGCCCAGCGCCTTGAACAGGGTGAGGCCGCCCGAGTTGTTGCCGGGGCGCCAGCCTGCGCGGTGGTCGGCATTGCGGAACGTCTGGATGTTGAGGGTCATGGTCGGACCTATCGCATGCTGCTTGCGCGACTGGCAAACGGGTTGAAACGTTTCAGTCTGGCGGAGACGCGGTGCCGTGCCTTCTCCTTGTCCGCGACCGCCTGGCTGGTCACCCAGTTGATCTGGATGGAGCGCCGGATCCCCTCGAACGGTTCGTGCCCGTGCCAGGAGGTTTCCGAGCGCTTGAAGATCAGCAGATTGCCGGACGAAGGCTCGATCTCCTCCGCGAAGTCGTTCAGGTCAGTGCCGGAGCGGAGCACGCGCAACCGACCGCCCTCCGCCTGCCAGGGCGGGTTGAGGTAGATCAGGACCGTGATCAGCTTGGTCCTGGAATCCGTGTGGATCTGGCCGTCCTTGCGCTGGGCCGCGCCGCGCACCGTGCAGGTCATCGGGCGGCCGCTCAGGTCGATGTCGAATTTCTCCGCGATGGCATCGCGGAAATCGTCCTGCGCCAGCCGATCCAGCAGTTCGGCGAACCGGGGACCATACTCCAGTTCCTCGACGGGGAAGGACCCCGGCAGATCCAGATCCGGAAAGTCTTCGGCAATTGATTCGAGCGTGTCGATGGGGACGAAGTTCTCCACCATCACGTAGTTGTACGGGTCGGTCTTCAGCGGGGTTTCCCGCAACCGCTCCATCTCGATCCGGGTCATCGGACCGTATCCTCCTGGCTCATGCCGACCGTTCAGCGAGCCTGTCCCGCACGGCCTTGGCGACCATCGCGGTATCATCCAGCGGGGGGTAAGTCCAGTTTTCCAGCCGTCCCCGGAAGGGGCGGGTCAGTCCGTCGCGGCTGAGGGCATCGTGGAAACGGGCGAACTTGGCATTGCCGCCCTCCAGATCGACCACGAATACCGGCTTTCCGGTGGCGCAGGCCTCCGAGACCATGTTGACGGAATCGCCGGTCACGACCACGGCATCCGCCAGCCCCAGCCAGCCGAGGTAGGGGTTGTCACCCTGGCCGTCGTGCCAGAGGTGCGGCAGGTCCCGCAGCATCGCCCGCAACCGGTTTCCCAGCGCCGTGTCCGTCCGGCGGGAGGGGGTGACCAGCAGTCCGGCACCGGTGTCCGCCACAAGCTGCCGCAGATGGCCGCCAAGCCGGTCGATCACGGCCTCCGTCATGCGGAAGACGCTGTTGTCTCCGCCGAGGGAGACCATGACATGCGGCCCGGGCAGGTCGCCGAGACCAGCCCTGAAACGCGCCGCCTCTTCCGCCAGCCGCGCCGGGCTGACCCGTCCCAGCGCACCGTGGGTCTGGATCACGTTGGGGCCGGACAGGCGGTCATGGCGGGGGGCCACGACCAGATCGAAATGCGCCGGCGAGACGCCGGGGTTCTGCAACTGAACGCAGAATGTTGTCCCGCCCGAGCGGCGGCGGATCGCCATGGCCGGGGCCACGGTCTGACGCCCGGTCGCGATCAGCAGGTCCGGCCAGGGTGGGGTGAGGGGGGCAGAGTCCGCAGCCAGCGACTTCAGTGGTGCGAGCCACAGTTGTGGCGGCAGGCTGCGCCACGGCTGCCGGATCGAGAGTTGGCGCAGCGAGGGCGTGACACCAAGTGCCTCAGCCAGGCCCAGACACTGGTTCACCATGCCCTGCTTGCCATCGCTCAGCGCCCAGGTCTCCGGCCGGAAATCGGTATCGTCGCGTGTCATTCTGGCTCTCACCCGAAAACGGAAACGCCGGAGCCAGCATGACTGGCCCCGGCGCTCCACCGGGGCCCAAGCACCGGATTCCTGGTCGTGGACGTGATCGAAGGGATGTCCCTTACGACTGGTCCTCTTCCTTCTCGCCACCTTCCATGCGGGCCTTCAGGGCCGCACCGAGGATGTCGCCGAGGCTCGCGCCGGAATCGGAGGAACCGAAGTTGGCAACGGCTTCCTTCTCTTCCGCGAACTCCAGCGCCTTGACCGACAGGTTGACCCGGCGGGTCTTGTTGTCGACGCTGATGATGTTCGCATCGATCTTGTCACCCACCGCATAGCGGTCGGGACGCTGCTCGGAGCGATCACGGCTGAGGTCGTTCTTGCGGATGAAGCCCGGCAGACCGGTCGAGGTCTCGACCTCCAGCCCGGCTTCCATGACACGCACGACGGAGCAGGTGACGGTCTCGCCACGCTTCATCGACTTGGCATCGGCAAACGGATCATTGTCGATCTGCTTGACGCCCAGGCTGATGCGCTCCTTGTCGATGTCCACGTCCAGAACCACGGCACGGACCATGTCGCCCTTGTCGTATTCGTTCATGGCCTGCTCGCCCGGGATGTCCCAGGACAGGTCGGACATGTGGACCATGCCATCGATCTCTTCTTCCAGGCCGACGAACAGACCGAACTCGGTCTTGTTCTTGATCTCGCCCTCGACGATCGTGCCCTTCGGGTGGCTGGCGGCAAAGGCATCCCACGGATTGTCCATGGTCTGCTTCAGGCCAAGGCTGATACGGCGCTTGTCCGGATCGACCTCCAGCACCTGCACGGAGACTTCCTGGCTGGTGGAGACGATCTTGCCGGGATGGATGTTCTTCTTGGTCCAGGACATCTCGGAGATGTG
>CAXBNO010000171.1:0-6687 GCA_963976775.1 uncultured Kordiimonadales bacterium | reverse complement strand
AGGACGGAGGCAGCCAGCCGCATCCCGGTTTCGGTGTGGTTTCGTCCGCATCCAGTGATTGCCGCGCGATCCAGAGCGGATCGACATCCCGCTCCAGCTCAGGGGCGGTGTCGGCGATGGAGAAGGGCGGCGGGTGCCCGGCGATATAGAAACCCGAACCCCGCCGGGACAGGATCAGGCCCTCCGCCACCAGCCGGTCATAAGCATCGACGACAGTGGATCGGGACACCCCCATCCGGTCGGCCTGGCCCCTGATCGAGGGCAGCCGCATCCCCGGCGTCATCCGGCGGCTGGCGATCTGTTGTCTGACCGTCTGCATCACCTGGGTGACAAGGGAACCTGTCGCCCCCTTGCCGTGCCTTTCAATGGTCATCTGTATTGCCATTTGTTCCAGTACAGTATGCGGATATTGTACTGGATTGTATCTGGCATGACCAGTTTCCCTGCCGCATTGTCCGGGCGCAACAAGGGGAAGTCTGCGATGGACAACCGGACAAGTGCATGGATCTACGGGTTTGCGGGTGTCGCCATCTTCAGCGGCAGCCTGCCGGCCACCCGCGTGGCCGTTGCGGATTTCGATCCGGTATTCCTGACGCTGGTGCGTGCGGCGATTGCCGGTCTTGTCGGCGGTGCCTGCCTGCTGCTGCTGCGGCAGCGCCGTCCGGCCCGCGGTGACATGCTGTCCCTGCTGATCACGACGCTGGGGGTGGTCGTCGGGTTTCCCCTGCTGACTGCAATGGCGCTGGAGCGCATCACGTCGGCGCATTCCATGGTCTTCATCGGCCTGCTGCCGCTGGCCACCGCCATCTTTGCCGTGCTGCGGGCCGGGGATCGTCCGCGCCCGGTGTTCTGGCTGTTCTCAACCCTCGGGGCGGGGCTGGTTGCCGGGTTTGCCCTGACGGAGGAGCTTTCCGCGTCCTGGAGCGGCGACCTGCTGATGCTGGCGGCGATCCTGGTCTGCGGCCTGGGCTATGCGGAGGGGGCGAAGCTCTCCCGCGCCCTGGGTGGCTGGCAGGTGATCAGCTGGGCCCTGGTACTGGCCCTGCCGGTGATGTTGCCGCTGGCGCTGCTGGCTCAGCCGGAGACCTATGCCGGGATCGCACCCCCGGCCTGGATCGCGCTCGGCTATGTCTCCCTGTTCAGCATGCTGATCGGCTTCGTGTTCTGGTACAGGGGTCTGGCGCAGGGCGGCATCGCGGCGGTTGGGCAGTTGCAGTTGCTGCAGCCCTTCATGGGGCTGATGCTGGCGGCCGGGCTGCTGGGGGAAGCTGTCAGTCCGGCCATGGCCCTGGTCTGCCTCGCCGTCGTTGCCTGTGTCGCGGGCGCCCGCCGCTTCGCATGAGCGTGCCCGTCCCCGGGATTGTGGCCGGGACCGTGTTGGCTGAAGATGTGCGGACAACCACCGGGGGAGAGAAGCAATCATGACGGAACAGGCGCAAGGCGAGGAGTTCACGCTGGAGAAGGCACGCAAGGCGGCGGAAACCTGGTTCGCACCCTGGGTGAAGGACCTGGGGCTGGTGGTGGAGGAGATACGGCCGGGCTTCGTGCGGGTCAGGCTGCCGAACAATGCCCGGCTGAACCGGGTCGGCGGGATCCTGTCCGGCCAGGCCATGATGGCCGTGGCCGATACCGCGATGGTCTTCGCCGTCCGCTCGGCGCTGCGGGGGGAGGCGGACATCGCGACCGTGCAGCAATCCACCAGCTTCTTCCGTGCCGTCGCTGACACGGACCTGATCTGCGAGGCGCAGGTCACCAAGGAAGGGCGCAGCATGATGTTCGGCGACTGCACCCTCTATGCGGACGGCCAGCAGGCGAAACCGGCAGCCCAGGCGACGCTGGTCTATGCGGTAATACCGAAAAGGCAGTAGAAAAATACCGTAAAAGTACTTGCAACGGTATAAATACCGTTCTATTGTTCCGGTATCACAACCGGAGGAATGACGCATGGGTGTAGCGCGACACTTGATTCTGCAGTGCTCGCCACATGAAGTTGCAGCACACAACTTTTCGGCATGATCCCCTTCAGCGGCCATCCGAACGCCAATGTTTCAGCCCCGCTGGATAGCCGTTTGAACGGTCTCCAAACGCCATTCAGACGTTCGATATGATCAGCTCGTTGGCGCTGGTCCGCTTGCCCTTCGCAACGCTGTAGGTGGTCTCCACTTCCTCGATCACGAACCCGTCGAAGGTTTCCCGGATCTCGGGCACGTCGTTGATGGAGAGCAGGAAGCGACCCTTGATGCTGCCCAGCACCTCGGCCATGGCCTGATAGTCGTCGCGTCCGAACATGCCCTTGCCGTAGTCGTTCTCGCCACCCCAGTAGGGCGGGTCGAGATAGAAGAGCGTCCCTGGCCGGTCATAGCGCCGGATGAAAGCTTCCCATGCCAGGCACTCGATCACCACGCCGGAGAGCCGCGTGTGGAGGTCCTCCAGCATCGGCTGCAGCTTGGTGACATCGAACCGGCCGGGCCTGCTCGGGGCCACACCGAATGAGGGCCGATAGCCCTTGCCCCCGAATGCCGTGCGCTGCAGGTAGAGGAACCGGGCCGCGCGCTCCAGGTCGGTAAGGGTGGCCGGGTCTGTCGCGTTCAGGCGCTCGAACTCGGTTCGGGTGGTGATCTGGAACCTCAGCATGTCGAGGAAGGCCACATAGTGGCGCTGCAGGACGCGGAAGAAGGTTGCGACCTCCCGGTTCAGATCGTTGATGACCTCGGCACCTGGACGTGCTGTCCGGCGAAGGAAGACGCCACCCATCCCGACAAAGGGTTCGGCGTAGGTGTCGTGTTCAATGCCGCCGATGCGGGCGATCAGGCGCTTGGCCAGGTTGCGTTTCCCGCCAAGGTACGGAGCAACGGGCAGGGTTGGCTGGACAGCTTCCAGCCCTTTCGGATTCGACTCCATGTGTTTTCAGTTCCAGACTTGGCCCGCCCTGTCAGGGTGGCGGGACGACCGTGCGCGGCCGAGTTCGGTCGTGGGTGTTCGCGCACCCGGTTCGGGGCGTTGGCGCGCCCCGGCCCCCGCCGGTCAGAACCAGAAGCGGTACCAACCCAGCAAGGGGAATTTCGATGGCTGATGCGATGGGTTTCAAGTTCACTTACAGTTTTGATCACGGCGTCCATTACGGGTCGCCGAACCGTTCTTCCGAGATGATTATCTCGACCGAGGAGGCTCATGCTGCGGCGATGCTGGAGCAGGCTTTCCAGACGAAGCGTGTTGCTGACGCGATCAACCGCCTGGCGGATGCCGCTCACACGATTGCAGGGAAGACTGACGATTCCGACGTCAGCGCTGCTGGACATAAGCCTGGTAGCGGGGAGCCCAGCCCCGAACAGGAAGAGGTTCTCAGGTTCATTGATGGGCTTGATCAAGAAGTGGCGAAGCGCCGCACAGAAGATGACAGCAAACCCGAGAGCTGACGCGAACATCACCCGAACCGCCTCCAGTCGCCTGGCTGGCTGATCCACTCGAACCAGCTGTAGGGGCACTCCTGCCAGCGGCGGATGCCCCATCGGTCGGCGGTGTCGCCGCAGGTGTACCAATGGCCATCGTCGGCGGCGACCAGCAGGACCAGGTGGTTGATGCGCCCGACCAGGCCACCCGTGTGGCAGGTGGCCAGCGCGACGTCGCCAACCGCCGCCGGTGAGGCCCTGAGGCTGCGGACGGCCTCGCTTTCCGCCGTGTAGTCCCGGAGACCGGGAACTTCCCTGCCGCGCATCAGAGCGCGCGCGAGAAAGGCGCTGCCGTCGCAGTCGTCCTCCCATTTCCCGTCACCATCGACGTCGTGGACCGGCACCCCCCAGCGATCCAGTTCCCCATAGACCTCTATATCGATTTCGTAGTCGATGCAGTCGCGGACGTGCATGTCCACGTCCTTGACCAGGAGCAGCGGCACCGCCATCAGCGCAGATCCCCGCAAAGCTCCGGATCATGCCGGGCGGGGTCGCGGCACATCTGCACGAAGGCGGGCGTGCCCCAGCCCTTGCCCGCGTCGGGCAGGGGCGGCGGCTGGACCGGCTCGCGCGGCTTCCCGGAACTGCAGGCGGCGCTCAGCGCCAGCACGGTTACGGACAGCAGCAGCACCAGCACCAGGTCATGGTTCGCGGTGACGAAGGTCCGCAGCTGATCGGCGATTTTCCTGGTCCGACCGGTCATGACGCGAACCTTCGCGACGGGGTCGAGGGTGTCACCTCGAAGGCCTGCAGCGCTGTCGCCAGGCTGCCGCTGCGCAGGCGGATGTTGACGTGCCAGCCAGGCAGCGGCGCAGCCGGAGTCACGACCTCTCCCGCCTCATCCAGAACCGGGTCGCTCCAGATGGTGCCGACGGGGTCAACGGCCCAGCCGGGCGCGTGGTTGACCGTGATTCCTGCTGCCTGCAGCTCGGTCGCCGCCTCACCGGCATCGGCAAACTTCAGATAGTGATCAGCCATTGCTCATCGCCTCCAGCGTTGCGTTGGGAAGGGGGCCGAAGATGGCGACCTGCCCGATCACGCAGGGCAGGCCGTCGGTGCCGTCGATGTTGGCCCCCAGCTGCAATTCGTCCGCGTTGGCGTTCATGCTGTGCGCGACGTCCGTGACACTCGCTGCACCGCCCACCGATACGGCCACGTCATTGTCCTGCACCCGCAGTGCGACCACGATCCGGTCACCCGCTGTCAGGCCGCTGGCGGCGGTCAGGTCCAGGCTGTCGGCACCGGTCAGATGCAGGTCACCCGCCTGCATGTCGAGCGCGATCTCATTCGTGCTGCCGGTGCCGACCGACAGCAGCACACCATCGGTGTCGCGAATCTCCGCCTCGACAATCAGCGAGAAGCCGTCCGGGCGAAAGGCCGGAACGGCGGACAGGTCCACGGTCGCAAGGTCCGCCGACCTGGTCGCCGCCGTGCCCGTCGTCGGGATGTACGAACTGGCCACATCGGTATCGGCGAACAGCTGCGGAAAGGCCACATCGATCTCGTCACCACTCACCGTGACACCGACACCACAGAAGATGTTGCTGGCTCCGACGCCACCGGCCTGCTGGAATTTTCTCCACTTGCCGTCGATCAGGCTGGTAATGTCCAGCCCGTTCGCAACACCGCTCGTGTTCTGCAGCCTGACCTGCCCGGTGCCCGTGACGCGGCGTACCCACCACTCGGCGACCGCCGACGTGGCCGCACCCTTGGACGGGAAGACCCGGAAATAATTGGTCCCGTCCCCGGTGCCGCTTGCAGTGCAGGCCAGCCGGACAGCTTTCGTACCGCCCGACGGATCGGTCTTGCCTGTTGTCCGGGTCAGGTTCGAGGCCACTACCCACCCGGTCGAAAGGTCTTCGCTGCTCGGCACCAGGTTGGTCGCCGACGGTTCCAGCAACAGGCCCAGCGGTTCCCCGGTCTCCTGGGCATGTTCCAGCCGCACGCCATCGATGGCGATTGTCTCCGGGCCTCCGCCTGCCGCCAGCCGCGTGCCCACCGTCGCGCGGGTCAGGGCGATCTGGCTCACCTCCCCCAGGTCGAAGCCGAGGACCGCCGATGGCAGCATGCCGAAGCGGTTGCGGAATCCGGCGCGGGCGGCGGCGATGATGGCGTCGGCCACGGCGCTCGCCGCACTGGAGGCGCTGGACGCGGCGGCAGTGGCGGAGCTGGCGGCGTTGGTCTCGGCAGTCTCGGCATTGGTCTCGGCCGTCTCGGCTGCCGTCTGTGCCGCCTGCGCCCCTGTCTGCGCCGTCTCGGCAGCACCCTGCGCCGTCTCCGCTGCCGCCTGCGCCGCCTCGGCAGCAGTCTCCGCCGTCTCGGCATTGGTCTCGGCGGTCGCCGCAGCCGTGGCACTGGCCGCCGCGTTCGTCTCCGAGGTTGCCGCGTTGCTGGCCGCCGTGATCGCCCCGCCGATGGTGTTGGCACCGTTCAGATCAGCGGCCACTGTGGTGATGTCGCTGTCGCTCGCCGCGACCGTGGAGACGTTGGCACTGATCCCGGCCACCGTGGTGATGTTGGCCGCGATGGCGGCGATGGCGGCCAGGTCACCGGCATCGAACGCCGCGCTCGATGACAGGTCCATGGTCTCGATGACCAGCGTGTCGCCGACCGCCGGGTCGATGGTCAGCGTGTTGCCGGACAGGGTGAAGCCGCGCGTCGGCGCATCATCGACGAACACCAGCAGTGCCGCCGTCGAGGCGGGCGTGCTCGACAGGGTCCAGTCGGTCTCGACCCCGTCGCCGGTGAAGCTGTCATGCACCGGCGCGGCGAAGGCACTGATCGCCGCCACGGCCTTGGCGACACTGTCCACGGTACCGCCATCAGTGACCACCGTGTCGGTGTCACCGCCGTGAATGATGTCGTGCAGCAGACCCATATCGACGACGGCCTGGGCCAGCAGCGGGGTCACCTCGGTGAAGTCTGTCGTCATGTCTGTGTCTCCTATAGGCCAACGCCGTCGGGCAGGGGCGTGGACGGCGTCGTGAACCCGATCTGTGTTGAATAGTTCAGCCCGGTGAGCACACCGTCATGCGCTGCGATCCGGGCGTAATAGGTCCGGTTCGGCTGCAGGCCGGTCACACCGACACTCGGTGTGGTGCCCGCCCGAACGGTCTTCGCCGCTGTTTCCGGGTTGAAACCGTTCGTCGTCGAATAGGCGACGACATAGCCCTCGATCGTGCTGTCCGTGACCGCGTCGCAGCTCACGGTGGCACTGTTGTGCGCGACGGAGCTTTGC
>CAXBNO010000170.1:0-6736 GCA_963976775.1 uncultured Kordiimonadales bacterium | reverse complement strand
CTTGGCCGGTTCGGACAGGGCCATCATGGTTCTCCAGCAATTGCTCAACACAGGCGAGGGCGGAAGATACCAGTGATATGGCACAGGTCCAGACCGGTTCACGAATGGCGGGCATCTCCCATGTGCCGGTCCGCCGGTCGGGACTGCAAGGTCGCGGTGGTCCGGGATCGGCTGGCCGTCAGCCCCAGGCGATCGGCAGACCGGTCAGACCGCGCAACGTGAAGGTCGGACGCCAGTCCGGTTCGTCGGGCTTCTCCAACCGCAGATCGGGCAGTCGCGCCAGCAGGCTGCGGAACGCGATATCGGCTTCCACCCGCGCGAGCTGGGCGCCGAGGCAGAAGTGAATGCCGCCACCGAAGGACATCGGTCGCACATCCTTGCGGTCAACGCGGAAGCTTTCCGGTGCATCGAACGCGGCACCGTCGCGGTTGGCTGACCCCAGCAGATTGATGATGTGATCACCCTTCGGAATGGTGATGCCATTGACCTCGACATCTTCCAGCGCGGTACGGCCGGTCATCTGCACGGAGGAATCGAAGCGCAGCATCTCCTCGATCGCGCCCGGCACCAGATCGGGATTGTCACGCAGCCTGGCATACTGGTCCGGGTTCTGCAGCAGGGCGAGAAGCCCGTTGCCCAGCAGGTTGACGGTTGTCTCGTGCCCGGCACCGAACAGCAGGATCACGTTTCCGACCAGTTCCGCCTCTGTCAGCCGTTCGCCGGCTTCCTCCGCCTGCACCAGCACCGTTGTCAGATCGTCCTGCGGTTCGGCGCGGCGGCGGGCGAAGAGGTCACGGAAATAGGCTTCCTGCCGCGCAAAGCCGTTGCCGATCTCCTGCAACTCCTCTGCGCTGACCGGTGTCGGGTCAATCAGCCGGCCGGAGATCTTGGACCCGAACTCGAAGTGGCTGCGATCCTCCGGCGGGATACCGACCATGTCGCAGATCACGTTGACGGGCAGGGGATAGGCGAAGTCCCTGATGAAATCCATCCGGCCGCGCGGTGCCACCCGGTCCAGCAATTCATCGACAAGCGTCTGGATCTGGGGGCGCAGTCCCTCGATCCGGCGCGCCGTGAAGGCCTTGGAGACCAGGCCGCGCAGGCGGCTGTGGTCCGGCGGGTCCTGGACCAGCATCCATGTGCGCATGTTGGCATAGACCGGATTGTCGAAGACATCATCCCCGTTGCGCATCTTCATGCGCTCCTCGAAACCCTTTCCGAAGCGGCGGTCCTTCAGGATCATCTGCACATCGGCGTAGCGGGAGGCGACCCAGAACCCCAGCGGTGTCTTCATCAGCGGCTGGTTATCGCGCAGCAGCTCGAACGAGGGGTAGGGATTGCGCAGGAACTCCGGCGAGAACGGGTTGAAAAGCGGTGCCTCGGCGACCGGTGTCTGTTCGTTCATGCTGTGCCTCCCCGGCATCGTCGGCGGTATTGATGACCACCGTTCATTTATCGGGAGAGGTTAAACGCGAACCACCAGCTCCGGCAAGTCATCCATGTTCTGAAATACCCCTTCCGCACCGGCATCCAGCAGCATCTGCCGGTCGCGATGATGATCGCGGTGACTGCCGCCGGTGAAACCCAGTGCCCGCATGCCCGCCGCGCGCGCCGCCTGCAGGCCGAAGGGACTGTCCTCCACGACGATGCAGGCGCGCGGATCGGCATTCATCTCGCGGGCGGCGTGCAGGAAGAGATCGGGTGCGGGCTTCCCGCGTTTCACCATGGTGGCGGAGAACAGTCGTCCGGCGAACAGATCGATAATTCCGGTCGCACCCAGGGTGAGAGTCATCTTGCTCACCTCGCCGGAGGATGCGACGCAGGTCGGGGCAGTGATCCGCTCCACTGCGCTGCGCACCCCGGGAATGGCTGTCACCTCCCGTGCCAGCACCTCGGCAGTGCCTGTTCGGATGTCGTCGACAAAGCTGTCGGGCATCCGGACTCCGTATCGCTCCAGCACCAATTCCGCGCAGGTGGCCAGGGACAGGCCGACAAACGTCGCCTCCGTCTCCTCGACATCTATCGCGATACCATGGTCGTTGAGGTAACGGGTGAGCAGCCGGTTCGCCGGGCGTTCGCTGTCCACCAGGACACCGTCGCAGTCGAAGATGACAAGTCCGCTCATTCGCCGCAGGCCGCTGCACGTGCGGGCGCGCGGCAGAGCAGCAGACCATCATCGGTGACGGACCCGGCGATCAGCATCCCGTCGATCCGCAGGACACCCGTTGCGCCACTTACCGGGTCACCGTCCGGATCATCATGCAACAGGCTGCAGCCATCGGGCCTGTTGGTGTCGAGGGAGATCAGCCGTGTCGGTGCACTGCTGAAGAAGGGCCATTTCCGCATGTAGAAATACAGGTCCATCGTGTCCGGATGCACGGCTGTCAGCAGATTCCCGTCCGCATCCATGTCCAGATTGTCCGGTCCGCCGGGCACGGGAATGGTCCTTGCCGGTCGTTTCAGGCGTCCATCCACCAGATCGTAGGCCCTGATCCGGTTGGCCTGCGTCTCCGCGACATAGACAGTCGGTTTCTCGCCATGGTCGATATGGATGCCGTTCGCGAAGGCCATGCGGTCATCAAGGATTTCCGGAGCGTCGGCGCGCGTCAGATCGACCATGGCGATCTTCGAACGTTCCTGCCCCAGCAGAAGCTCGATGAAGGCCCTGATCCCGCCACAGGCGCCGCGATCCAGACTGACGATGGCGGTATTCTCGTCCAGCGCGTCCAGGTCATTGGCGGCGCAGATGTCAGGATGTGAATAGGTGCCCTCATGATCCAGTGCACCACTGGGGGCGACGAAGAAGACCTCGATCGATGTGCCGGCCGTTCCGTCATCGCGCCGCGCGACACCCATTTCCCGATGGTTGATGACCATCAGCCGTCCCGTCTGCTTGCCAATGCGCTGGTCCAGAAAGCCCGCCTTCGGCAGTTCCGGTTCCCACAGCGTGAATCCGTGCGGGTGCAGGACCTGACCTTCCTGGAAGAGTTCGGTGAGGTTCGGAACCGGCAGGTCAATTGGGCGCGAAACCTCGATGAACTCCCGCTTCAGGCGTGGAAACGAAATGGCATAGATGCCGTTGGCCACCGGTTCTTCCGCGTCCTCGTCGGCCCAGCGATCATGGGCGGACAACAGAATTCGCTCGCTGGGTGCATGCCAGACCAGGTCTTCAATACCGCGCAGCACCGCGCCGGTGCTAGCGTCAGTCAGGTGCACTTCCCGGCAATCGGCTGCATCGGCGGTCAGCGCGGACGGCACTGCGGTGATCAGGGCCGTGGAGAGAGCCATGAGGGCCAGCCGCGCTGCCCCTACAATTCCGTGCTGCTGGTCTGTTCTGGACATGGTTGCGCCCGAAACCCTTTCTGACGACGATGGCGTCACAGCCAGAGGATGACGAGAAGCGTCATTCGGTCAACCTCCATTCCCGCCGCAGGGCAGGCGTGTCGTGGCCTGCCGTCCTGGCCATCCCGCGCCGCATCAGGAGCTGCCCAAGCATGAGTGTCACCCCCTCGGTCGTCGCACCACCACAGACGACGCTGGCACAGGCGCTGCTGGTCGGTACGCTGACCATGTCGACGATGCTCTACGCCATGACGGTGACGATCGCCAATGTGGCCCTGCCGAAGATGCAGGGGGAGTTCGGCGCGACGCAGGACCAGATTGCCTGGGTGGTGACCTTCAATATCTTGGCGACGGCGGTCATGACGCCGCTGACCGGCTGGCTGATCGCGCGGCTGGGCCAGCGCAAGCTGATGATGTATTCCGTTGCGGGGTTCGCCATTTCCACCATGCTCTGCGGCATGGCGACCTCCCTGACGGAGATCGTGATCTATCGCATCTTCCAGGGGCTTTGCGGCGCGCCGATGGTGCCCACCAGCCAGTCCATCGTGCTGCAGGCCTTCACCAAGGACAAGCAGGCCAGCGTGATGTCGATCTTCGGCATGGGCGTTGTGATGGGGCCCATCATCGCGCCGACGCTGGGCGGTTACCTGTCGGAGGAATATGGCTGGCGGTGGGTCTTCTTCATGATCGTGCCCTGTGCCGTCGTCGCCTTTACCGGCATCGTGTTCATCGTGCGCGATCTGGCGACGCCGGGCCGGATCCGGCTCGACTGGACCGGTTTCATCAGCCTCTCGATCGCGGTGGCGGCGACGCAGCTTATGTTGGACCGTGGCGAGCGGCAGGACTGGTTCGAATCGATCGAGATCATGCTGGAACTCGGGCTGGCCGCGCTGGCGTTCTACATCTTCATCGTCCACAGCCTGACGTCGGAGAAACCGTTCCTGAACCTCAAGCTGTTCAAGGACCGCAACTACGCCTTCGGCATGCTGTTCATCCTGATCTTCGGCATGCTCAACTTCACACCGATGGTCCTGTTCCCGCCGATGCTGCAGCACCTGCGCGGATTCCCTGATACCGACATCGGCTGGCTGCTGGCGACGCGCGGGGTGGGAACGCTGATCGCCTTCACGGCCATGGTCTGGCTGTCGAGGTTTGACCCCAGGCTCTGGATGACCGTCGGGTTCCTGCTGCAGGGTGTTGTCGGACTTTACATCGCCAGTTTCAGCATCAACCTGACGGCATTCGACGTCGCCTGGACCAGCATGCTGCAGGGTTTCGGTGTCGGCATGACCTGGGTGCCGACAACCCAGATCGCCTTTGCCACGCTTCACCCGAGGGACGCAGGCGAGGGGAGTGCGGTGTTTCACCTGATCCGCAACTTCGGCTCCAGCCTGTTCATCTCCATCAGCGTCGCCGTCGTCATCCGGACCAGCAACGTCAACTATTCGGACCTGACGGCACACGCTTCGCCCTACAACGAGAATTTCCATTTCCCGTCCGCCGCCGGAGCCTGGAACCTGGACAGTCTTCAGGGTGTGGCCGCGTTCGCTGGCGAGATCGGGCGGCAGTCGTCGATGATCGGCTATCTGAACGCGTTCTATCTGTTCGGCGTGGTTTCCCTCGCCGTCATCCCGTTCCTCTGGATGGTGCGCTGGGAGGGCAACCGCTGAGTTGACGCCGGAGATCGTACGCTAGATTATCAATCGACGTGCCAGGGGAGACGCAGCATGAGCGACCGGAGTGAAGCCGATATTGCCGAATGTCTGAGGCCGACGGACCTGATTGATTCAGACCATCCGGGCATCATTGCCTTCGCGAGAGAGGTGGTGGGGTCGGAGACGGACCCGAAGGCGAAGGCAATCAAGCTCTATTACGCCGTTCGTGACGACTTCTACTACGATCCGTATGGCGTGCGCATGACGCCGGATCATTTCCGCGCCAGCGCCTGTCTGGAGCGCAACAGCGGATTCTGCATCACCAAGGCCGGTCTGCTGGCAGCGGCGGCGCGGGGGCAGGGCATTCCGGCGCGGTTGGGTTTTGCCGATGTGCGCAATCATGTATCGACGAAGCGCATGACCGATCAGATGGGGACCGATGTCTTCTACTACCACGGCTTCACGGAGCTGTTCATCGACGGCAAGTGGGTCAAGGCGACACCGGCGTTCAATATCGAACTCTGTGACAAGTTCCGGATCATGCCGCTGGAATTCGATGGCGAGAATGATTCCGTTTTCCACCCGTTCACGGCGGATGGAGACCGACACATGGAGTATGTGCAGGAGCGTGGGCATCGCAATGACATGCCCTTTGACGAGATTCGCGACTGCTTTCGCGAGATCTACCCCTACATGTTTGATGACGGGACCGCGATCAGCGGTGATTTCGCAGCCGAGGCGGCGGCGGAGAACGCCTGAATTCCAAGGGATTGGTTTGCCGGTCCGGGACTGCGGCGCTTGGTCCGGGGTTTTCGTGAATCGCGGAACTGGTTGCCAAGCCCGTCTGATGGCATAAGTCGCACAACAATCAAGCCAGCCCGCTCTTGCCGCGAACGGAATTTTCTCCGGTCTCGCGCCTGTTGGGCTACTCCGTTTCCGTCGCTGACGGAGCTGCCATAGGAGTTCCGACGTGATCACAATCCGCGAAGCCCTCACTTTCGATGATGTCCTGCTCGCCCCGCGCGAATCCGGCGTTCTGCCGGGGGAGGTCAGCACCGCCACCTATCTGACGCGGGAGATCGCGCTTGGCGTGCCCGTCCTGTCCGCCGCCATGGATACGGTGACGGAGGCCCCCATGGCGATTGCCATGGCCCGGCTGGGCGGCATTGGCGTCATCCACAAGAATTTCACGGTCGAGGAACAGGCGGAGGAGGTGCGCAAGGTCAAGCGTTACGAATCCGGCATGGTGGTCAATCCGGTCACCATTTTCCCCGACGAGCCGCTGGCCAATGTGCTGGCCCTGATGAATACCCGGTCGATCTCCGGCATTCCCGTCGTGGAACGCAAGACACGGCGTCTGGTCGGCATCATCACCAACCGCGATGTCCGCTTTGCCACCGACAAGCGCCAGCCGGTTTCCGAACTGATGACGCGGGAAGGTCTCGTGGTGGTTCAGGACAGCGGCGTGAACCGGGATGAGGCGAAGCGGCTGCTGCATCAGCATCGCATCGAGAAGCTGCTGGTGGTGGATGAGGACTACCGCTGCGTCGGTCTCGTCACCGTGAAGGATATCGAGAAGGCGGAATCGCACCCGCATGCATCGAAGGACGCGCAGGGGCGCCTGCGGGTCGCTGCTGCCACCGGCGTGGGACCGGAGGGATTGCGCCGCACCGAGGCACTGATCGAGGCCGGGGTCGATCTGGTCGTCGTCGATACCGCGCACGGTCACAGCCTGCGGG
>CAXBNO010000169.1:0-6757 GCA_963976775.1 uncultured Kordiimonadales bacterium | reverse complement strand
CCGGGGAACTTGCTTCACGACCGCCGGATCTCTGGTTCACCTATCACGTCTATTACAAGGCGCCTGACCTGATCGGGCCGGAGATCAGCAAGCGGCTGGGCATTCCCTATGTGATCGCGGAGGCGAGCGACGCACCGAAGCGCCTGGATGGACCGTGGTCGGACTTCGCCCGTCTTGCCCGCCAGGCCATCCGGGACGCGGATGCCATCCTGGCCCTGAACCGGGCGGATGAGGCGGGCATTGCCGGCCTGACTGCCCCGGAACGGCTTCACGCGATCCCGCCATTCATCCGGACCCGACCGCGTCCGGGCAAGCGGCCGCCAGCGCGCCGGACGGTGCGGCTGCTGGCCATCGGCATGATGCGCCCCGGCGACAAGCTTGCGTCCTACAGGGAACTGGCGCGCGGACTGCGCGGCCTCGGATCGGAAGACTGGAGCCTCACCATTGTCGGCGACGGTCCGGCCGCTCAGCAGGTACGAAACGCATTTGCACCCGTTCGGAACCGGGTCACCTGGCGCGGTCGGGTTGCCCCAGCCCATTTGGACGGGATCATGCGCGACCATGACCTGATGATCTGGCCTGCGGTCAACGAGGCCTTCGGGATGGCGCTGGTGGAAGGGACCTGCCAGGGACTGCCCATCGTTGCCGGTCGCACCGGCGGCGTGCCGGATGTGGTCGGGCACGGGCGGACCGGTCTGCTGGTGGAACCGCATGACCGCCACGCCCTGATGCGGGCCATCCAAACCCTGCTGCGACGGCCAGCGGTGCGCAGGCGCCTGGGTGATGCAGCCTGGCGCCGGGCGACCAGGCGGCACGGTTTCGCGGCGGCGGCACGGAAACTGGATATGATCCTCAACGAACTGGTCAGATGAGGACGCGGGAACCGATGCGCATAACCATGCTCCGTCATGGCCGAACGGCATGGAATGCCGAAAGGCGCATACAGGGTCGCACCGACATTCCGCTGTCGGACGCGGGTCGCGACATGCTGGACGGGCTGAGGCTGCCACCGGAACTGGATGCGAACAGGTGGATCAGCAGCCCACTGCAGCGTGCGACCGAGACGGCGCGGATCCTGTCCGGTGGCCGGCCCTTCGCAACGGACGCGCGGCTGACGGAAATGAATTTCGGCGATTGGGAGGGCCAGACCCACGCAGATCTGATGGCGGCCGATCCGGAGGGCATGCGCCGCAGCGAAGCGCGCGGCATGCACATGCGGCCACCGAACGGTGAAACACCTGCGGAAGTCGCCGCCCGCCTGCTCGATTTTCTGGACGACCATCTGGAGCCAGCGCTGGTTCTGGTCAGCCACAAGGGCGTCATGCGTGCCGCGCTGGCCCGGGCGAGCGGTTGGGACATGACCTCTGATCCGCCGTTCGCTATCAAATGGCACATGGCGCAGACATTCATTCTCGATGAAGGCAGGCTCCGCATCGACCGGCTCAACGTCCCGCTGGTTGCTGCATGACCGGTCGCGCGATGATCCATGTCCAGCACCTGCTCGGTGTCGGACACCTGAGCAGGGCGGCGCGTCTCGCCAACGCCCTCGACCGGGCGGGCATGGACGTGACCCTGGTTTCCGGCGGGCGGAAGGCGGCACAGATCGTGACCCGACCCCGGGTGCGGCGTGTACAACTGCCGTCGATACAGGCTTCGGACGCGAGCTTCGCCACGCTGGTCGATGAGAATGACCAGCCGATCGATGACCGGTTCCGCCGCGACCGATGCCACCGCCTGCTCAACCAATATGAGGATTTTCGCCCGGAACTGCTTGTAACGGAACTATTTCCCCTCGGACGTCGTCAACTGCGTTTCGAAATGCTGCCCTTGCTGGAGATGGCGCATCGCGACCGGCATTGCCGGACAATCGCCTGTTCGGTCCGCGATATCGTGAACCGGCGTCCCAAACGGCAGACCGAAATGCTGGAATGGCTCAACCGATACTACAGGCTGGTTGTCGCGCATGGGGATGCGGACTTCCTGTCGCTGCACGACAGCGCCCCTTTTCTGGACCGGTATCGGGGTCATGTCCTGCATACGGGCTACCTCACAGATGCGAAGCCCTCCGCGACACCAGACGAAGACGGTGAAGTGCTGGTCAGTGCCGGTGGCGGCGCGGTGGGGGACGCACTGTTCGCAGCCGCCGCGGCCGCGCGAAGGTCGTCCGCTCTCGGCCATCTGGTCTGGCGCTTCAGGCATGGTCGAGACGTGCCCGCCGACAAGGTTGCTCACTGGCGCGATCTGGCCGGTCCGGGAGCGATCTTCGAACCCGTCGCGCCCGACTTCACGGATCGCCTGGCGGTGGCAAGACTGGCCATCGGGCAGATCGGCTACAACACCGCGGCGGAGTTGCTGGCGACCGGCACGCCTGCGGTCATGGTCCCATTCGCGGGCGGGGCCGAGACCGAGCAGACGCGACGGGCGGAGCGTTTTGCCGCCATGGGCTACCCGGTCGTGCCGGAATCCCGACTGACACCCGACAGTCTGATCGCTGCGATCGATACCGCGGCAAGGCATCGGCGAATGGCTGCCAACAACATTCAACTGGACGTGGGTGACAAGGCTGCCGCGGCCCTGATGCACGGAGTAGCACCATGACACCGCTGTCCTGCCGCTACCCCCTGCGGGCGATCTGGAGGGACTATCTGAGGGCCGTGATCGGCCTCACAACATTCGGCGCACCGGCATTGTTTGTCGCAGTTTCTTCTGTCATGTTCTGGCTGCTCGGGGGGCTCGCACTGCTTTTTGCGGCTTTCGGGATCAGGACGGCGATCCGGCATACCAGTCGTGTCGTTGTGGACGGGGTGGGCATAAGATTCACCGGTCTTCTTCATCGTTCTGTTACCTGGAATGGGCTAGGGGAAGTGCGGATAAGATATTATTCGACCTGGCGGGATCGCTCGGCAGGCTGGATGCAACTGGTCATCAAGGGGGGCGGCACGACGATCCGCGTTGACCAGACGCTGGACGGTTTCAAGGCACTTGCCGATACCGTCTGCCGCGGGGCCTTGGCCAACGGGGCGCGTCTGGATGGCGTTACACGGCACAATGCCGGGGCGATCGGGCTGGACCTTCCGACCGAATCGGGAGACGAACAAGCATGAGCACGAACGTATTGCGCGTTCGCGATCTCAAGGTCGAATTCCATGTGCCCGAGGGCGTGGTCAAGGCTGTCGATGGCGTTTCATTCCGTGTTCCTGAGGGCAAGACCGTTGCCCTGGTCGGCGAATCCGGTTCAGGCAAGACCGTCATCTCGCAGGCGATCATGGGGATCCTGCCGAAGGCGGCCCGGATCGATCAAGGCGAGATCCTGCTGTTCGACACGCAGAAGCGCGGCAGCTTCGTCGACATCACCAAGCTGAAACGCGACGGACCGGAGATGCGCGGCATCCGCGGCGACCGTATCTCGATCGTGTTCCAGGAACCGATGACCAGCCTGTCGCCGCTGCATACCGTTGGCGACCAGGTCTCGGAGGCGCTGCGGGTCCACGGTCGCTCCAACATCAAGCAGGGGCTGGAGATCACCGAGGAAATGCTGCGGCTGGTCGGCTTTCCGAACCCGAAGAAGGCGCTGGACACCTATCCATTCGAGCTTTCCGGCGGCCTGCGCCAGCGCGCGGTCATCGCCATGGCGCTGGTCTGCCGTCCTGCCCTGCTGATCGCAGACGAACCTACAACCGCCCTGGACGTGACCATCCAGGCCCAGATCCTGAAGCTGATGAACGATCTGCAGAAGGAACTGGGGATGGCCATCCTGATGATCACCCATGATCTGGGCGTGGTCGCGAACATGGCTGACGAGATCGTCGTCATGTACCACGGGCGGGTGATGGAACGCGGGACGCTGACCGACCTGTTTGCCGCGCCGCAGCACCCTTACCTGCAGGCCCTGTTGCGCGCCGTGCCACGCTTCGACATGGAAGTGGGAGAGCGGCTGGTCCCGATCCGGGAGATCAAGGCGGAACTGGACGGCGCGATGCTGCAGCCGCGCAAGCCCTGGCCGGAGAACGCACCGGACGCCGGGAAGCCCCTGCTGGAAATCCGCGGGCTGACCAAGAGCTACGGCACCCGCAAGACCGGCATCCTGTCCGGCAAGGATGCGGGTCGCGTTCTGGCGGTGGATGACGTCTCATTCCACATCAATCGCGGCGAATGCCTTGGACTGGTTGGCGAATCCGGCTGCGGCAAGACCACCACGTCGAAGGTGATCATGCGCGCCCTGGGTCCTGACAGCGGCGATGTGCTGTTCAACGACAGCGGCACCCAGATCGACGTGCTGAAACTGCGCGGCAAGAAGCTGTTCGACTATCGCCGCAAGGTCCAGTTCATGTTCCAGGATCCGTTCAGTTCCCTGAACCCCCGCATGACGGTCTTCGATATCATCTCGGAGCCGCTGGTGATCCACAAGGTGGCGGACAAGGAAGAACGCGTCGAACGGGTGAAGGAGCTGATGTCACTGGTCGGGCTGGATGTGCGTTTCCTGCGCCGCTATCCGCACAGTTTCTCCGGTGGTCAGCGTCAGCGCATCGGCATCGCCCGCGCCCTGGCCCTGCAGCCCGAACTGCTGATCTGTGACGAGCCGGTCTCGGCGCTGGACGTGTCGATCCAGGCGCAGGTGCTGAACCTGCTGAAGGACCTGAAGGAGAAGATGGGCCTGACCTATCTGTTCGTTTCACACAACCTGGCGGTCATCGACTACATGGCGGACCGCATTGCCGTGATGTGCCGTGGCAGGCTGGTGGAGACGGCACCCCGGGCGGAACTGTTCCGCAATCCCGTGCACCCCTATACCCGCGCATTGCTGCAGGCGGTGCCGAAGCCCGATCCGTCGGACCGGCTGGACCTGTCGGCACTGATGGAGGGCAAGGCGTCGATTCCGGAGGAATGGCCCGCGCCCTTCACCGTCGATGACCACACACAGATGGCATTGCTGGACCTGGGTTCCGAGCACTTCGTCCGGGCGGCCGCCTCCGCCGACACGAAGGAGCTTGCGGCATGAGGTTCCGTTTCCCGGCAGCCCTGATCGCGGCCGCTCTGGGCATGGGGCTTGCGGCCAGCGTATCGGCGCAAGGCCTGATCGAGACGCCTTTGCTGGAAGAGGCGGTGAAGGCCGGCGAACTGCCGCCGATCCAGGAGCGCATCCCTGAAGAGCCTCTGATCGTCGGTTTCGCGGGCACAGACGGTGCGCCGGGCATCCATGGTGGCGACATCAACATGCTGATCCCGCGTGAGCGCTATCTGCGCCACATGGTGGTCTACAGCTATGCCCGTCTTGTGGGATACAACGAGGAATACGAACTGGAGCCTGATCTGGTCCGTGACATGGAGGTCGTGGAGGGTCGGAGTTTCACGTTCCACCTGCGCCGCGGTCACAAGTGGTCGGACGGCGCGCCCTTCACAGCCGATGATTTCCGCTACTGGTGGGAAGACGTGGTGCTGAACGAGGAGCTCAACCCCGGCGGCATCCCCTCCTACATGCTGGTCGATGGTGCGCCGCCGATCGTCGAGTTCCCCGACGACCATACGGTCCGCTACACCTGGCCGAAGCCGAACCCCTATTTCCTGCCGCGCATCGCCGGCGCGTCCCCGCTCTTCATCTATCGTCCGGCACATTACCTGCGCAGGTTCCACGTCAGGTACGCCGATCCGGAGAAGCTTGCGCAAGCCGTGGAGGACAGCAGGCGACCGAGTTGGGCATCGCTGCACAACCGGCGTGACCGCATGTACCGGTTCGACAACATCAAGCAGCCGACCCTGCAACCCTGGAAGAACTCGACCAAGGGCAAGTCGTCGGGCCGCTTTGTGGGGCTGCGCAACCCCTTCTATCACAAGATCGACGAGAACGGCCGTCAGCTGCCCTATGTCGATCGCTTCATCCTGACGGTGGCGGCGCCGGCGCTGATCGCGGCACAGGCCGGATCGGGCCAGACCGACCTTCAGGCCCTGGGGCTGGCGCTGAACGACTGGACCTTCCTGAAACAGGCGGAGGACCGCGGCAACTACGACACCATAGCCTGGCGGCAGGCCATGGGTGCGACGGTCGCCCTGTTCCCCAACCTGAACTATGACGATCCGGTCTATCGTGACCTGTTCCGTGACGTGCGGTTCCGGCGTGCGCTTTCCCTCGCCATCGACCGTGAACTGATCAACGAGGTGGTCTATTTCGGCGACGCGGAAGCGGCCAGCAATCTGGTGCTGAAGAAGAGCCCGCTGTACAAGCCGGAATATGAGGGCGACTGGACGCGTTATGACAAGAAGGCGGCACGGCGGCTGCTGGACGAGATCGGTCTGACGAAGAAGGGCCCCGGTGGTATCCGTCTGCTGCCCGACGGACGCAAGCTGGAGATCATTGTCGAGACCTCCGGCGAGGACCCGCAGCAGACAGACATCCTGGAACTGATCGAGGAGACCTGGCGCGAGGTCGGCGTGAAGATGTTCATCAAGCCGTCACAGCGCGACACCTTCCGCAACCGGGTCTATGCGGGTCTGGCACAGATATCCGTCTGGACCGGCATTCAGGCCGGGCTGGCAACACCCGATACCAGCCCCGAAGAACTGGCACCCACCAGCCAGTTGGGCCTGCAATGGCCGAAATGGGGCCTGTACCACGAGTCCGGCGGCACCATGGGCGAGGCTCCCGACATGGAGATCCCGGCCAAGCTGGTCCGGCTGGTGGAGGAATGGGACCTCGCATCGGAGCGGGCCGAGAAGAAGCGTATCTGGGACGAGATCCTGGAGATCAATGCCGAACAGATCT
>CAXBNO010000168.1:0-6759 GCA_963976775.1 uncultured Kordiimonadales bacterium | reverse complement strand
CCGCCGATCATGTCACGACGCGCTACCAGTCGAAGCTGCTGGCCGGTTCCGAGCCGCTTTTCCTCACGTTTCGCCGACGGCAACGGTCGGTGGGTGGAGAAGAAGGTTGATATCCGGGCGTTAGCGGCTATAACGCCTCTCTACACCAGTAATCGCTTACCAGAGCGAACGTCAGGGTGGGCCAGCGGCCCACTTTTTTGTTTGTGTCGAGTGGAGATTCAATGTCAGGCGGGCCGGGTGATCGGATTTGGACCCTGATCGAGCCATCCATTCTGGATATGGGCTATCGGCTGGTGCGTGTGCGTCACACAGGTGGCAAGCGTCCGACCCTGCAGATCATGGCGGAACGGCTGTCTGACGGCGCCATGGAGATCGATGATTGCGAGACGGTCAGCAGGGCGGTTTCCGCGTTGCTGGACGTCGAGGACCCGATTGACGGTGCCTACGCGCTGGAGGTTTCCTCGCCCGGCATCGACCGGCCACTGGTGCGGCGCGAGGATTTCGAGCGCTACAGCGGTCATGAGATCAAGCTGGAACTGGCCCGGCCGATGGATGGCCGGAAGCGGTTCCGGGGCCAGTTGCTGGGCATGAACGGTGACAGCGTGCAGTTGCGCATGGCCGGTGTCCCGGCGGAAGAGGCCGATGTCGAACTGGATTTCGAGGCCATCGGGGAAGCCAAGCTGGTACTGACCGATGCGTTGATCGAGGCAAGCCTGCGCGAAAGCAAGGCCCGGGAAAATGCCCGGAAGAAGTCGAATGGAACGGAGTAGAAGATGGCGGTGACAACAGCCAACAGGCTCGAACTTCTGCAGGTTGCGGATGCAGTCGCGCGGGAGAAGTCCATCGATCACGAGATCGTGCTGGAGGCGCTGGAGGAGGCGATCCAGCGGACAGCCAAGACGACCTACGGCGCCGAGCACATGATCCGTGCCGAGATCGACCGCAAGACGGGCGAGATCAGCATCTGGCGACTGCGCGAGACCGTCGAGGAAGTCGAGGACACGACAACGCAGATCCCGCTTTCCCGCGCACAGGAAATGAACCCGGATGCCCGCGTCGGTGACCTGATTTCCGAGCCGCTGCCGCCCATCGATTTCGGACGCGTATCCGCACAGGCGGCGAAGCAGATCATCTTCCAGAAGGTGCGGGACGCCGAACGCGATCGCCAGTACGACGAATTCAAGGACCGCGCCGGGGAAATCATCTCCGGTCTGGTCAAGCGGGTGGAGCATGGCAATGTCATGGTCGACCTCGGACGGGCGGAGGCGATTGTCCGCCGCGATGAGTTGCTGCCGCGCGAGACCTTCCGTCCCGGCGACCGGGTGCGGGCGTTCATCTATGACGTGCGCCGCGAGACCCGTGGTCCGCAGATCTTCCTGTCGCGCACCCATCCGCGCTTCATGGCGATGCTGTTCGCGCAGGAAGTGCCGGAGGTCTATGACGGGATCATCGAGATCCGGGCCGTTGCACGTGATCCCGGCAGCCGCGCCAAGATCGCCGTCATCTCGAACGACTCGGGTGCCTGTGTCGGCATGCGCGGCAGTCGCGTTCAGGCAGTCGTGAACGAGCTGCAGGGCGAGAAGATCGACATCATTCCCTTCACGCCCGATCCGGCGACCTTCATCGTCAGCGCGCTTGCGCCCGCCGATGTCATCAAGGTCGTGCTGGACGAGGACAAGAACCGGATCGAAGTGGTTGTCCCCGACGACCAGCTCAGCCTTGCGATCGGCCGACGCGGCCAGAATGTCCGGCTGGCCTCCCAGCTTTCCGGCTGGGATATCGATATCCTGACCGAGCAGGAGGAATCCGAGCGCCGTCAGCAGGAATTCCAGGAACGCAGCAACATGTTCAGCGAGGCGCGGGACGTCGACGAGATGATCGCGCAGTTGCTGGTATCGGAAGGTTTCGACGCGGTGGAGGAAGTCGCCTTTGCCCCGCTCGACGAACTGGAAGAGATCGACGGCTTTGACGAGGATGTCGCCGAAGAGCTGATTCGTCGCGCAAACGACTATCTTGCCCGCCTGGAAGAGGCGCTGGACGAGAAGCGCAAGGAGATCGGTGTCGAGGATGCCGTTGCCGCGATCGAGGGGCTGACCCCTGCGATGCTGGTGAAGCTGGGCGAGGCCGGGATCAAGACACTCGATGACCTGGGCGACCTGGCTTCGGAAGAACTGGTCTCCGACACCAATGCACCGCTGCGCGACAGCGACCTGTCACTTGAAGATGCCAATCGCATCATCATGGCGGCTCGCGCGCACTGGTTTGACGATGAGGACACTGGTGAAGCAACCGGTGATGCCGAAGAGGAGACTGCGGTCGTGGAGGAATCAGACGACTAGGACTCCGAAAGAAGGCGAAGGGCAGGTGTCGGAGCGTCGCTGTGTTGTCACAAGGCAATGCCGCGATACATCCAGCATGATCCGGTTCGTGCGTGGCCCCGACGGGGACGCGGTGCCCGACCTGGAGGAGAAGCTGCCTGGACGTGGAGCCTGGGTGGTTGCGGATCGGGAAGCGCTGGCGCAGATGCAGAAGCGCAATCCGTTCGCCAGGGCCTTCAAGGCAGAAACCCGACTGGCAGATGACCTGCCGGAAGTTCTGGTTCGACTGCTGCGGCGCAAGTGTCTCGAACTGCTTGGGCTGGCCCGCAGTGCGGGGCAGGTGGTCACCGGACTGGAGAAGGACACGGCGCATGCCATGCCCCGTCCGGACGGGGTGATGGTGGTCTCGTCCGATGCGGGACCGGGTGCTGTGGAGAAGGCGACAAGACTGGCCGGTTCGGCCCCTGTGATCGATTGCTTCGACCGGGACGAATTGGGTTTGGCCTTGGGCCTTGATAATATGGTACATGCTGCGATCGCTCCGGGGCGGCTCGCGGCTCGCTTCCTTCGGGAGGTGGAACGACTGTCCGGTGTGCAGTACGGCACCCGGCAAATGCATGACGAAAGACAGGCGATCGATGAGTGAAGCGAAAGAGACGGGCGACAAGAAGACCCTGAGCGTATCGCAAGGCGGGCGACTCGGCCTGAAGTCAGGCGGTGGCGCTGGTGGTGTGCGCCAGAGTGTGTCCGGCGGTCGCGGTAACAAGACGGTTCAGGTCGAGGTCCGGCGGAAGCGCGGCGCGAAGCGCGACGGCGACGCGGCACCTGCTGCGGATGTCGTTCGGGAGACCCTGAAGAAGAGTCAGGCCGAGCAGCCGAAGCGTGAACAGCCGAAGCGAGAGGAACCGCGGCGCCCGGTCGATCAGACCCGTGGTCGCATGGTTCTTCCGCGTCTGACGGACGAGGAAAAGACCGCCCGGCAGCAGGCGCTGGTGAATGCCAAGGCCCGCGAGGCCGAGCGTGCGCGCCAGGAAGAGATCGAGGCCAAGCGCCGCGCGCTCGAAGAAGCGCGGATGCGGACGGAGCGTGAGGAACAGGCCAAGGCCGCAGCGGAAGAAGAAGCCCGCAAGCAGGCCGAGGCCGATGCAGCCCGCAAGGCAGAGGAAGAGGTCAAGGCCAAGGCCGAGGCCGACGCAGAGCGCGCCAGGCAGGCGAAGGCCGATGCGGAGAGGCGTGCTGCCCAGCCGACAGAAGCCGCTTCGCCGGGTGCTGCGCCTCGTGGTGCCCCGGACACCGACGATGCGGATTCCCGTGGCAAGCCGCGCAAGGGCAAGTCGTCTGCCCCGGCACCGGCGCGTCCGTCGCGCGGCAAGGGCGGTGATCGCCGCCGCAGTGGCAAGCTGACCATCAGTCAGGCGCTGGACGGTCCCGGAGAGCGCCAGAAGTCACTGGCCGCAACCCGCCGTCGGCGGGAGCGCGAGAAGCGTGTTGCAGAGGGCGGTGGCGAGGCCGCTGGCCGCGTCGTCCGCGATGTTGTCGTGCCTGAGGTTCTGACCGTTGCCGAGCTTGCCAACCGCATGGCGGTACGCGGCAGTGATGTCATCAAGTCACTGATGAACATGGGCGTGATGGCGACGATCAACCAGTCGATCGATGCCGATACGGCCGAACTGATCGTCGAGGAATTCGGCCATCGCATCCGTCGCGTCTCCGACGCCGATGTGGAAGTCGCGATTGCGGCACCTCAGGATGACGAAGCCGAGATGGTGGCCCGTCCGGCCGTTGTCACGGTCATGGGTCATGTCGATCACGGCAAGACCTCCGTGCTCGACGCCCTGCGCAAGACCGATGTTGTCAGGGGTGAGGCCGGTGGCATCACCCAGCACATCGGTGCCTATCAGATCACCACGGACGGTGGTCAGAAGGTGACATTCCTGGATACGCCCGGCCATGCCGCCTTCACCTCCATGCGTGCCCGTGGCGCGAAGGTGACGGATATCGTCGTGCTGGTGGTGTCTGCAGATGACTCGGTGATGCCGCAGACGGTGGAGGCGATCAATCACGCCAAGGCCGCGAATGTTCCGATCATCATCGCGATCAACAAGATCGACAAGCCTGACGCGATGCCGGAGAAGGTGAAGCAGGATCTGCTGCAGCACTCCATCATCGTGGAAGAGATGGGTGGCGAGGACCTGGCGGTGGAAATCTCCGCGCTGAAGGGTACCAACCTGGACAAGCTGGTCGACACGATCCTGCTGCAGGCTGAACTGCTGGAACTGAAGGCCAATCCGAACCGCGCGGCGAACGGTACCGTTGTCGAGGCGCAACTGGAGCAGGGACGCGGCGCGGTTGCCACTGTCCTGCTGCAGGGCGGCACGCTGCGGACCGGCGATATCTTTGTCTGTGGTGCCACCTGGGGCCGCGTGCGTGCACTGATCGATGATCAGGGCAACCGTATCGACGAGGCCCTGCCGGCCCAGCCGGTCGAGGTTCTGGGCTTCCAGGGCGCCCCGGAAGCCGGTGACGAGTTCACCGTCGTCGAGGACGAGGGCCGTGCCCGGGAAGTGGCCGAGTTCCGTGCCCGTCGGACGCGTGAGCAGCTTGCCACCCAGGCCGGTCGCGGCACGCTGGAGCAGATGCTGTCGGCCATCAAGGAAGGTCAGGCGGCGGAAGTCCCCATCCTGATCAAGGGCGATGTGCATGGTTCGGTCGAGGCGATCATCAACTCCGCCGAGAAGCTCTCCACCAACGAGGTGAAGGCACGCATCCTGCACGCAGGTGTCGGCGGCATCACCGAAACCGACGTGACGCTGGCGAAGTCGGCGGGCGCGGTGATCTTCGGCTTCAACGCCCGCCCCAACCGGCAGGCACGTGAGGCAGCGGAACGTGATGGTGTCGATATCCGCTACTACAACGTCATCTACGAGCTGACTGATGACCTGAAGGCAATGATGAGCGGCATGCTTGCGCCGGAAGCCAGGGAGATCACCCTGGGTACGGCGGAGGTCCGCGAGGTCTTCAACATCACCAAGGTGGGCAAGATTGCCGGTTGCCTGGTGATCGAGGGTGTCGTGCGCAAGGGTGCCGGCTATCGCCAGCTTCGCGACGGTATCGTGCTGCATGAAGGCAAGATCGCGACGCTGAAGCACTTCAAGGAAGATGTGGCGGAAGTCCGGCAGGGTTCCGAATGCGGCATGTCCTTTGCCAACCATCAGGACATCCAGGAGAAGGACCAGATCGAGGTCTATCATATCGAGGAAATCGCCCGCTCGCTCTGACGCGGTTGATGGGGGAAGGCCTGTTCGGGCCTTCCCGCCCCCTCCGTCAGGACCCTCCGGCGATTGGACAGGTACCAGATGGCCAAGCGAAAGAATGTTGCCGGTGCAGTACCGGGGACGCGTCAGTTACGTGTCGGTGAGCTGATCCGCCACGCATTGTCCGAGATCCTTCAGCGTGACGAGATCCGCGATCCGGATGTGTCCGGGCGGTCGATCACGGTCACCGAGGTGACGGTTTCACCCGACATGCGCAACGCGACGGCCTATGTGGAGCCGCTTGGCGGTCTTGAAGTGGAGGCGGTACTGGCCGGACTCAATCGGTCGGCGCCGTATCTCTCCGGACGCATTGCCCGGTCGGTGCACATGAAGTACGCGCCACGCATTGCCTTCCATCGTGATCGCTCGTTCGACAATGCCAGCCATATCGATGCCTTGATGCGGGCCGCGCGGGCTGACGATGAACGTCGCCGGAAGGCGCAGGGGAACGGTGACGGCCCGGACGGCGCAGGCAATGGGTCGTAGGCGCCGCGGCGACCCGGTCAGCGGCTGGCTGGTACTCGACAAGCCTGCAGGTCCGACCTCCACGACTGCCGTCAATCGCTGCCGCTGGTTGCTGAATGCGCAGAAGGCGGGACATGCCGGAACGCTCGATCCGCTGGCCAGCGGTATCCTGCCGATCGCGTTCGGCGAGGCGACGAAGTGCATAAACTTCCTGACCGATGCCACCAAGACCTATCGTTTCACGATCCGGTTCGGCACCTCCACGACCACGGATGACGGGGAGGGGGAGGTGCTGGCGGAAAGTGCATCCCGCCCCGTGCCCGATGACATCACGGCGCTGCTTGACCGTTTCACCGGTGACATCCTGCAGGTGCCGCCGGCATTCTCCGCCATCAAGATCGATGGCCAGCGCGCCTATGACCTGGCCCGTGACGGGCAGCCGCCGGAGATGAAGGCCAGGCCCGTTCAGGTGGAACGCCTGAGCCTGCTGGGCATGCCTGACGATGATCATGCGGAGCTGGAGATGGTCTGCGGCAAGGGCACCTATGTCCGTTCTCTCGCCCGTGACATCGGCGCCCTGCTCGGCATTCCCGCGCACGCCAGGGCGATACGCCGGACAGCGGTCGGAAGCTTTGAGGAATCCGGTTCAATTTCACTGGCAA
>CAXBNO010000167.1:0-6762 GCA_963976775.1 uncultured Kordiimonadales bacterium | reverse complement strand
CGTTTCGCGTTGATCCGCCGACAGGCGACTGCGCAGCACACCGAGGGTGTTGAGGATGTAGCGCTCCGAGGTGTAGCTGGCGCTTTCACCGAAGGTTTCCAGCGCCACACGGGACCAGAAGTAGGCGGTATCCGTGTCGCCACCGCCCTCAGCATAGCGGTAGAGGGTGCGCAACTGGGCCATGGCATTGCCCTGCAGAGCCGCCAGTTCGTCACAGCGCGCGCCGGGGTCATCGGCACGACCGGAGCTGTAGAGGCGGCGGGCCTTCAGCGCGATTGCGTGGCCGTAACCGGCATTGGCGGCGCGGGTCAGCCAGGCCTCCGCCACCCGCGAATCCGGCGTGCCGAGGACATATTGCGCCGGCACGAAGCCCGCTTCCGCCGCGCGTTCCAGCTTGCCGTTGATCAGCCTGGACATCTGCTGGCGATCACCTTCGGGGCGGCCATAGTCGGCCTGTATCAGCAGGGCCCATGGGGCACCGGCCTCGGCATGGGGGTTGATCAGCCGTTCGGCCAGCTTGTATTCCCCGCGCTCGATGGCCGTCAGCACCGGCATGGCGCTGGCCCTGGCCGCTTCGGGGATGAAGGGCAGCAGGTCGTCGGCTACCGGGTGCGATGGTCCGACAGGCGTGACGGAGACCCAGAAGCGGTTCAGCGGCACACCCTCGAACACGAACATCGTGCTCCCGACCCGCCGTTCGATCCGGTAGGCCCCGAAGCGTGGCCGCATCCAGCTTTCCAGGCCCAGCTCCCCGGCCCAGCGCTTCACGGCTTCCCGCGCCGAAACCTCGCGTGCGTGGTCCAGTCCGGCAAGCTGCGGCTCCAGCAGCGCGGCAATGTCGGCGAAGGCATAGAGGCCGGGATCGGCGGAGGGCAGCAGCGGAATCTCGATGCGCAACCCGGCCAGCGCGCCATCGCGGCTGAACAGCACGGCGCCGACGGTTTCCCCGTTCTCCGGCCCGATCTGTACCCGCCGTGTTGTCGTGTCCCAGGGCACCTGCGCCTCGCGAATGCGCGCACCCTCGAAGACCGGCAGGGTCATCAGATGCTTGATCACCGCATCCGCATTCCTGTCGAAGGTGCGGGCCTGATAGGCCTGGGCGGTGCCAGCCAGAAACAGCAGGGCGAGGGCAGGCAGCAACAGGATACGAAACAGGGTCACGTGCAAATCTCCCGACCGGTACATGGTTGGGCCACGGTCGGAAGCCCGATGCAGGCGCAACGGTCACATTCCCGGGCCAATGGTCAGAGCGAGGATGTCTGCACGTTGGCGTCGGGGCGTTCGAACGTGCCGGGCTTCAGTCGGGTGCCGAGGCCGGGGCCGGAGGGCGGATGCACGATGCCATCGCGCACTTCGGGCAGGTTCTCGGCGATCTCGTTGTACCAGCCGGTGTAGAAGGCGCGGACGAACTCCTGGATCAGCGCGTTCGGCTGTGACAGCACCAGATGCACGGAGGCCGCGAACTGCAGCGGCCCGGTGCAGTCGTGCGGCGCGATGGGCAGACCGGCGGCATCTGCCAGCGCCGCGATCCGCCGCGCCTCCGTCAGGCCGCCGCACCAGCCGAGGTCGGGCATGACGATGGAGATGTCGCCGGTGGCGATCAGACGCGACCAGTCGCGCAGCCCCCCGACGGTCTCCGAGGCCGTGATCATGGAACCCGTGGCACGGCGCACCACTGCATAGCCGGACAGGTTGTCGGGGCGCACAGGATCCTCGATCCAGTAGGGGCGGAAGGGTTCCAGTGCCTGCGCGATGCGTGCGGCGGTCGGCGGGCTGAACAGGCCATGCAGTTCGCACATGATATCGATACGGTTGCCCACAGCCGCGCGGATCTTGCGGAACGGATCGATGGCACGATCCAGTTCGGCGGCGCTGATGTCGAACCCGCCGGTGCGCTCGGCGGCAAAGTCGAAGGGCCAGATCTTCATGCCGGTAATCCCCTCCGACAGCAGGCTCTCGGCCAGGGCACCGGCGTTGTGCAGGAAGCCTTCCAGGTCCTCGTATGGACCCTCCGCCGCGCCGCCGATGCCCCAGTTGGCGGTCTCCTGAGTTGGTTTGCTGCGGACGTAGCGATAGCCGGCACAGGTATTGTAGACGCGGATGGAGGGACGGCTGAGGCCGCCGAGCAACTGGTGGATCGGCAGTCCGCTGGCCTGTCCGGCAAGATCATGCAGTGCCAGGTCGATGGCGGACCGGCCGCGCGTCTCCGCCCCCGATCCGGAATAGCCGACATAGGGTTGCAGCGCCTGGAACAGACCGTTGATCTGGCGGGGATCGCGCCCGAGCAGCGTTTCGGCTGCTGTTTCATGCACGTAGGCTGCGGCGGCGCGGGCCCCGTAGAAGATCTCGCCGACACCTTGCGTGCCGTCATCGGCTGTCAGGCGGACCCAGAGCAGATTGGGAAACTCGTCCAGGATCAGGGTATCGACGCGTTCGATCTTCATGGCTGCAACCCGTTTTCAAGTTTCCGGAGCGTGGCGATTATCACAATGGTAACCGGGATGTGCGTCAATGTGTGACGTCCAGGCATTGCGGAAAAGACAAGGCGTTACGATCTGGTAATGCAGGAGAGGAAAGACGTCATGGCTCTTGCACGGTTCACGATCTGCCCCGAGACAACCGAAGACAATCTGGATGATTGGGCGATCTTCGTGCCTGAGCGTGATGGGGCTCTTGTTCGGCAACCCTATGACCGTGAAAGCCGCACCGGTGAACTGATGCGTCTTGATGGCCCCCTGTTCGCGGGCGGCGGTGACTTTGCCGACCATCTGCGCAGCATCGTACCGCCGAGCGGACCCATCACGATCATGATGCATGGTTTCCAGTACGCGCCGGAGGCCGCGCCCACCGCACCGGCACGCAAGGCTGCAAATCCCCACAGTCAGGTGTTCCACTTCGAGGAACCGGATGTCGTTCCCGGTGGTCCGCAGGAAGTGCTGAGCCACGCCACGCCCTGGCCGAAACGTCTGGGCTATGACGACGACGATGGGCAGAGCGGACTGGCCATAGCCTTCGCATGGTCCAGTCATCCGGCCTATCGCAGCGGCACCTGGCGTGACTGGCTCTCCGGTGTTTCCTGGCGCAAGCGCGGTGCGACGACCTATTACGCCCGCGCCTACCGCCGCGCGCCTGTGGCAGGCATTGCCCTGGCGGCACTGATCGGCCGGATCGGGGAGGTCGCGCCTGGCCGCCCGATCCGTCTCTTCGCCCACAGCCTGGGCAGTCTGGTCGCGATCACGGCCCTGCGAATCCTGGCCCGTCGTCGCCACCCGGCGCTGCGCAGTGTTGACCGGGTGGTCATGCTCTCCGGTGCATCGCACTGTGGCCATGCCCGACTGGCGCTGCAGGAAATCCTGCAGGCCGGCGTCGGCCAGCCGCGAATCTACAATCTGATGACCAGTCGTGACGCGGTGCTGGAGTTCTGGGGGCGGCGCTTTGCATCGTTCGTCTCCCGGGAGGAACTGGGATTGCCGCGTGGCTGGGCGCGCTTCAGCCGGATGCTGACAGGTGGCAGCGTGATTGGCCGTCACGGCAAGCCATCGTTCATCCGCTATCGCCGCTGGCTGGATATCCAGGTCGACAGTCCCGCGATCGTGCGCGCGTTCGATCTGCGCCCGGCTCCGCACAAGGTCGATCACTGGACCCTGTTCACCAATCCCACTTTCGCCGCGTTCGCGTGCATGCTGTTGCGTCAGGAGAGTCCGTTGCGGCATTTCGATCTGATCTTCCGTCATGGGCTGGACCACAGCGAACACAGGCAGGGGACTGCAACTGTCGCGCGGCGCGCCTGAAAGGCCGTCGCTGTTCGCAGGTTGATCGGTCGCACACCGTTAGTGGTTGATGCCCCCGCCCAGCCGTGGCATTCACACCGCTCAGCCGCACACGGTCTGACCCCTGTAGCATCGGGATTCACGGCTTCATGTCCGAAACGCACGGAAATGTTGAGATCAAGGGCAGTTCCGACCGCAGTTTCGGACTGGTCTTCACCGTGGTCTTCGTCATTGTCGGGCTCGTGCCGCTGCTTGGTGACGGGCAGGTCAGGGTCTGGTCACTGATCGTTGCTGCGCTCATTCTGGCAATCTCGTTCATCCGCCCGACCCTGCTGGCGCCGCTGAACCTGGTCTGGTTCAGGTTCGGCATGCTGCTGGGCAAGATCATGACGCCCATCGTCATGGGAATGCTCTACTTCGTGACGATCACGCCGATCGGCCTGATCATGCGCGCCACGGGCAAGGACCCGTTGCGAACGAAGCTGGAGCCGGAGGCCGAGACCTACTGGCAGAAGCGCGACGCCGAGAGCCAGCCGCTAAATTCCATGCGCGATCAGTATTGAGGGCGATATGTCGTTTCTGCAGGAATTCTGGAAGTTTCTGAGGGTCCGGAAGAAGTTCTGGCTGCTGCCGATCATGCTGATGATGGCCCTGTTCGGCGGTATCGTGGTGCTGACCCAGGGCTCCGCCGTTGCTCCGTTCATCTACACGCTGTTCTGATCGCCGATGCGTATCCTCGGCATTTCGGCCTTCTATCACGACAGTGCAGCCGTCCTGATCGAGGACGGGAGGATCGTTGCAGGCGCGCAGGAGGAACGGTTCACCCGGCGCAAGCATGATGCCGGCTTCCCCCGCCACGCCATCGACTATTGCCTGGCGACTGCGGGGTGCGGGCTGGATGATGTCGAGTATGTCGCCTTCTATGACAAGCCGTTCCTGAAGTTCGAGCGGCTGCTGGAGACCTATGTCGCCTCCGCGCCGCGCGGTTTCAGTTCCTTCCGTATCGCAATGCCGGTCTGGCTGCGGGAGAAGCTGTTCCTTAAGGACCTGCTCTACAAGCAGCTTCGCGAGATCTCCGGCAACTTCAGGGACCGGTCGAAGATCCTGTTCGCGGAGCATCACTTCAGCCATGCCGCCAGCGCCTTCTATCCGTCTCCGTTCGAGGACGCCGTGGTTCTGACCCTGGACGGTGTCGGCGAATGGGCGACAACAACGGTCGCCATAGGGCGGGGCAAGGACCTGACGATCGAGCGGGAGATCCATTTTCCGCACTCCATCGGCCTGCTCTATTCCGCCTTCACCTACTACACCGGCTTCAAGGTCAATTCCGGCGAGTACAAGGTCATGGGCCTGGCACCCTACGGGGAGCCACGCTTCAAGGACCTGATCATGGACAAGCTGATCGACGTGAAGGACGACGGTTCCTTCCGCATGGATCAGCGATACTTCAACTATGCCACCGGCCTGACCATGACCAACAGGCGCTTCGCCGACCTTTTTGGTCAACCTGTGCGCAAGCCGGATGCGGAGCCGCTGACCCAGTTCCACATGGATGTCGCCGCCTCGGTGCAGGCCGTGACGGAGGAAGTCGTGCTGCGACTGACCCGCTCGCTTGCCGCCGAGTTCGGGATCGAGAATCTCTGCATGGCCGGTGGTGTCGCCCTGAACTGCGTCGCTAACGGCAAGATCCTGCGCGACGGAGCGTTCCGGAACGTCTGGGTGCAACCGGCGGCCGGAGATGCGGGCGGTGCCATCGGCGCCTCCCTCGCGGCCTGGCATCAGGAACTGAAGCGGGAACGGGTGGTGCACCCCGGCGATGCCATGTGCGGTTCCTACGTCGGTCCCGAATTTTCGACGGCGGAGATCGAGGCTGCGCTGGACGAAGCGGGCGCCGTCTACGAGACACTGACCCATTCGGACATGATCGATACCACCGCCCGTGCCTTGGCCGAGGGGCAGGCGGTCGGCTGGTTCCAGGGACGCATGGAGTTTGGTCCCAGGGCACTTGGCAATCGCTCGATCCTGGGTGATCCGCGATCCCCTGACATGCAGAAGACCCTGAATCTGAAGGTGAAATATCGCGAGAGCTTCAGGCCCTTTGCCCCTTCGGTGCTGCGGGAGGATGTTTCGGACTGGTTCGAGATCGATTCCGACAGTCCCTACATGCTGATGGTTGCCGATGTGGCCGAGAACCGACGCCGCCAGATGACGGACGCGGAGCAGGCCCTGTTCGGCATCGAGAAGCTGAATGTCGTCCGGTCCGAGATTCCTGCGGTCACGCATGTCGACTATTCGGCCCGCATCCAGACCGTGAAGGCGGATGTAAACCCCGAGTATCACGCCCTGATCAGCCGCTTCAGGGAACTGACGGGCTGTCCCATTGTCGTCAACACCAGCTTCAATGTGCGTGGTGAGCCGATTGTCTGCACGCCCCAGGATGCTTTCCGCTGTTTCATGGGGACGGAGCTGGATGTTCTGGTCTGCGGCGACACGGTACTGCGCAAGGACCGCCAGCCTGCCCACCTGAAACAGACCTACGAGGACAAGTACGAACTCGATTGATCGGGCCTGTCGGGAGATCTGGCAGGGCGTGTTGACCGAATTCGCTTGCTATTGGTCGCGGAAAATGTTCGTTGTCATTTATCGCGTGTATCTCGCGTGACGATCCGGGTGGCCGATCAAGATGCGCCACCGTCAATACAATAGCTGTCATCCCGCGCCTTCAGGCTTGGTCGTGACCGCGACCGATGGAAGACGATAGTTGAAAAACGACATCTATGAAGGCCTTGCCGGGCCGGACCTCGCGACAGATACCGCTGAGAGCAAAGACAGGCAAACAGTCCAGCACAACGTGAATTTCGCGCAGACCGCCTTCGTGGCAGGTCGCGATATCTGACCGTTTCATCGCGTCAGCGGAATTCCCACGAGTCACCCATACCAACCAACACCATGCAGAAGGAACAAGCATCATGGCTACAGGTACAGTGAAATG
>CAXBNO010000166.1:0-6763 GCA_963976775.1 uncultured Kordiimonadales bacterium | reverse complement strand
CCTGCCGGTCCGGCCAACTTTCGCGTTGACTGCGATAGGCCAGCCTGTAGGCCCTGCGGCTGCCGAAGATACTTGCGCCACTGGGAAGATGCAGTTTCGCAACCCGGTCGTTGGACAGGGGGCACACGAACCACCAGCGCAGACCACCATAGTTCGGTACCGTGGTCGTTATCTGGATCGGGTATTCCTCCGGCACGTCATTGTGCCGGTACTTCAATCGCAACCAGCCGCCGTCCCGGTCAGTCAAGTTGGCCTCGTACCCGATGGAAGCGAAAACCTTTCCATCGCGCTGACGGCTCCAGTTCAGAACGCCCTCGACACGACGCCGGGGCTTGATGCTTCCTTGCCGCAGCAAATGCCCCAGGTCCAGCGTCAGGCCATCCTCGACCACAGGCCGCGCGCCCCATCTGTACCAGCTACCAGAACCCGGACCACCCATAACGCTCTCCAGATTTTTCCGAAATTATCAGCCAACCTTGTTATTCGACGGCAGCCTCAAACCGATCAGCAT
Source organism: uncultured Kordiimonadales bacterium (assembly GCA_963976775.1). Classification (GTDB taxonomy): domain Bacteria; phylum Pseudomonadota; class Alphaproteobacteria; order Minwuiales; family Minwuiaceae; genus Minwuia. Next base: position 6,252 of record CAXBNO010000166.1, on the reverse strand, counting down.
AGCTGCGGGCAAGCTCGGAACAGGGCTCAAGATACTCTTCTAGTAGCAGTGAATAATTCGCCCAACTGCCCGCAAGCATCTCTGACATATCCTTTATTCCCAGCTTGCTTCGAGCCTCCATCGCCTCATCGGTCATTCCAATCAGCCGACCAATTCGAAATGCCGCGAAAAAAAGCTCTTCCCGCAATTTCTCCGCTTTTGCCGCAGACGCTGCCCTATCAGGGTACTTGTCGGCACGAAAACCCTCCTTGGAGAACTCAAAAAAAATACCGCAGACCGTCAACTCATGTTGAAGGTTGTTCAGATCAAAATGTTGTTCGTCAGTCAATTGAGCGTCGGCTGATGATGCTGCCATCATTGCAAGCACGACCATCGCCAGATATGTTCGAATTACAGCCGTGCATCGCAACATGATTAACTCCCGCCCCTGGTAGACTAGAAGTGTTCCTGCCCCGGGAACCGAATACAACCCTTGTTGGCGCATATCGGCACCCAAGGCAGGAACCATTGATTGGCTATTTGACGGGCATCAGGCATCCCTCATTCCGACATCGGGAACCGTTCGACCGGAAACAGGAACCGCATTCTGCTTTTTTCGCCAGTCCCGGTAGCGGCCATCGGCGGGACGGTCGCCACACGCCTCTGTCGTGATTTCCCATTCCGTCGCGCGTCCGGCACCCGCCGCAACCTTCCAATCGAAACTGCCCTTCTGGCGCGCAATCAGGAAACCCCTTTCCTGTAGCTCCAGGAAGGCCCGCTGCAACTTGTCATTCCCGATCCGCAATGCGTCACGGGCTTCCCGATGCGACAATGGAATGCGCCCGTTGTTCGTCCCGTTATGCCTTTCCCAGACCAGCAGCAGCAGCGCCTTCGCTTCGCAGCTCAGGGACTTCCATGCCGCACTGTCGGTCACGCCACGATGCAGCCGGATGAATGGCTGGTTTCGGCTCCGCCCTTTTCGGTCAGCCTTCCCCATCGGACACCTCCGATCCGTTGAAGACGGTCAGGGGCGAGCGGAGACCCCTCGCAGGGGCCTCCGCATTCTCCGGCACGGCACACGCCATCAGGTCGCCGCCTCGTGACTATCGACAGGCAGCACACGGGTTTTCAGCACATAGCGCGCATGGGTGCCGGGAAATGGCCCCTTGTGCGTTTCGTGTACGGTCTCCACGGACAGGCCATGCTTGCGCTTCAGCCGGTAGACGTAGCCGCTCCAACGCGGGCCGGGATGCGTTATCGGCGTACACCCCGACGCGCCAGCCATGACGAGTTCCGACAAGGCCCAGGCGTCTCGCCCCCTGAGTTCCAGAACCACCTTCTTGCCGCCACCGGTCTCGACCAGGAATGCCGCCTTCATGACCGCACCCCCCGGACGGGAATGCCCATCGCCTCCGCGTAGAAGGTTGCCTGTGCAGGGGGCAGGCCGAAGCGCCTCTGCAACGCTGCCAGTTGCCAGCATGGCCGCTGCGGGATATGGGAACGCGGCTGTTGAGAAATGATGAAGTCGAACGACAGTTGCTGTAAGCTCATGTTCGCTTGCTCCAGAATTTTGAACGGGTTTGGGGATAGGCGTCGCCCCGGTCGCGGTTGCCGCCGCGCCGGGGCAGTTTCCTGTTTCCATCATTCGCTGGGGACGCTGGTGTCGGACGTGGACCGACGCTTGCGCGCTGCAATCCAGGCGTCGAGGTCTTCAAGACGATAAACGATGATTCTGCCCAAGGCGGAGTATTCAGGCCCATCGCCAGTGACGCGAAGTTTCTCCAGCGTGCTTTTTGAAAGACCGGTGTAAGCGGCAGCCTGCACCGTGCGAACAAACCGGCTTTCGATGGTGGTCATTGCTTCCATTGGGGGCTCCATGAACTGATCGGCAACATGAGCCGACGCGATGGAGCCTGCCGCAATGTGGGAGTGTTGCGCGAAAGGTTACTTCCGCAACAGGTCTCTCGCTCTGCTCCAGAATTCTGTGACACCAGTCCGCAGTCGAACTTCTTGATAGAGTTCAAGGTCCGCGCCGACACTACTCGGATCCGAATTTTTCCACCGTACGATTGTCGCCGGGTCAACACCTAGCTCTCTGGCAGTCGCTCGGACTGGCAAATCTTGATTCTCCCAGCGCATCGCCTCGAACTGCATTCGTCGGTCTTCCAGCTTTCTTTCGTCGCTCCGGTCCCTAAGATGGTTACATCCCAGCAGATGATAAAGAACTGTCAGCATAGCTGGCGGCAGGGGCGCATTGGCGTTGCTACAGTCTTCAACCACGTTCCATACCCAAGCTGCCAAAATTGAATTCGATGCGGAAAGCCCGCGCCGAGCAAGAGCAGTCTCGCCCGCCAATTCTAAATCGTTCTTTCTTTGTAGTTCTGACAGAACAAACTCCGCGAAAACCCCCGCTCCACGGGTTGTTTCTTCGGGGTCAGCACTCCCTCCGGTCGATACATCCCAGAGCGAGCGCAGAATCGCGTCGTAGGCGTCGTCATAGCTGGTACTGCCCTTCATTCCCCGCCCCCTAAACCTCCGCCGACGCTCCCATTTGGGGAGACCAAAGTTCGGGCAATTGAAATGGATATCCGATCCGCCGCCGCCTTGGCCGGGTCGTCAGCGATATGGGCATAACGGGCCGTCGTCTTGGGGTCGCGGTGACCGAGTAGTTTCCCGACCACCGCCAGCCCCATCCCTGCCCCAGCGCCAACGCTGGCGAAGCTGTGCCGCAGATCGTGGAGGCGCACATCCTGAAGCCCGGCCTTCGCCCGGATGGCGCTCCAGACGCGGGGCAGGCCGACAAGATGCTGTCCGGCCTTCTCACCGGGGAAGACGAATGGATTGTCCGCCAGGCGGGGCAAGGACGCGAGCAACTCGAGCGCCGGAGCGCCGAGCGGCACCCGCTTCTGTCCCGTCTTCGAATCCGGCAGTTCCAGATAACCGGTTTCGAAGTTCACATGCGACCATTGCAGGGTAAGGATTTCGGATTTCCGGCAGCCGGTCAGCACCAGCATCCGGATGGCGTCAATCGCCATCTTGTTGCGCCCCTCGCGTTCAGCCACTGCAAGCGCATCGCCCAATCGCGCCAGTTCAACGGGGGACAGAAACCGTTCGTTCCTGTGGTCCGGGAACCGCTTCACGCCGCGCACCGGATTATCCGAGCGAAGCCCGCTATCGACCGCGAAGGAAAAGATGCTGCCCAGCAGACCGACCGTCCGGGTCGCCGTACCCTTGCCGCCAGAGACGCGGGCGCGACCGTGCTTGCCGGTCTTCACGTCCGCTGCCGTCTTGCCGGACGCCACGTCCGCCATGAACTTTCGAATGTCGGCAGTGGTAACATCCTTGGCCCGCTTCCGGCCCAGCAGCGGCTTGATATGGCGTTCGATCCGCCCTCTGTCCGTGGCGATGGTTGAAGGCTTCTTTGCGCCGCATCCGTCAGCCAGATAGAGGTCGCACAGTTCCGAGACCGTCTTCGCCTGCTTCTCCGACTTCTTGGCGCTGGCCGGGTCGCGCCCCTTGCTCACATTCCCCAGCAACTCCCAGGCCTTAGTTCGCGCCGTTTCCGCCGTCCAGGGATTGCCATAGGTGCCGATGGTGTAGCGGCGCGTGACGCCGCCATGCAGGCGATACTGAAGCACGAACGCCTTGCGCCCCTTCGGTGTGACCTTCAGGCCGAATCCGCGCAGTTCGATATCCCAGATAAATCTATCCTTGTCGCCAGGTGCCGCCGCATCGACCGTGCGCTTGGTGATTTTGGTTGCCATTGCCGCCCCCTGTTGCCGCTCTAGCAATCATATAGGAAGCACCAGCAATCATACCAGCGGAAACACGCGGCAACGCAATCAGACACAATTCCTGATTTTCCGGGCTTTACAGGCGTCGCAGGAAACAGTCGGAAAGCTATACCCTTGCCCTCCGAAGGCAGAGGTCACAGGTTCGAATCCTGTCGGGTCCGCCAATTCCCTCCGGGAATTTCCAGGCGAACATCATATCTCATCGCCCGAACCGTCGAGCGCGATTCAGCCTATTTCTTGGTATGCACGTAGACGCCGGTCCATTCCTCTTCTGGCGGGGAGCGATGCAGCTTGCGGGCGCGACGCGCCATGATGCCGGCGGCGAGGTTGGCTGGATTCCTCTGCGACAGATCCATGAAACGGCGGGATGCCTCGTCGAACGCGCCGGTCATGTAATACCCGATCGCCTCCTCGTAGGCGTCCCGGTCTGCCAGCCGTTCCGGGTCGACCTGTCCCTTTTCTCCCATCAGTTCGAAGATGCGGGTGCTGCTGGTGCGGCCGACCACCGAAGCCCGGTCGAGGAAACGCCATTCGAAGCGGCCGCCGGTCGCATCACGCAGCGCCTCGCTGCCCATGATACTGGTGCCGTAGAACTTGCAGAGGCCTTCCAGCCGGCTGGCAAGATTCACGGTGTCGCCGATCACCGTGTAGGAGAACCGGTCAGCGGTGCCGATGTTGCCGACCAGAACCTCGCCGACATCCAGTCCGATCCTGGCATGGAACAGCGGTCTGCCTGCAGCCTCCCGTCGGATGCGGTCCTCCACCAGCAGCTTCTGCCCCTCGATAGCGGCCAGGCAGGCTGCGACCTCGTGATCAGGTGTTTCTATCGGGGCGTTGAAAAGTGCCAGGATGCCGTCGCCGATGTACTTGTCTACCGTACCGTGGTTTTCGGACAGGGAGTCGCGCATCAGGGTGAAATAGTCGCCCATCTCGTCGACGATCTCTTCCGGCGTCAGCTTCTCGGAAATGGCCGTGAAATTGGCGATATCGGAGAAATAGATCGTCATCCGGCGGCGCTCCCCGCCCAGTTTCGCCTCCTCGCCGGAGATGATGAGCTTGCGGACCAGGTCCGTGGGCACATACCGCCCGAACGACCGAAGGCTGAGCTTCATCTTCTCCTTCGAGTGATCGAGGGTATCGAGCTCCTGAACGATCGAGTCGAGCATGTGTGTGTCGGTCAGGCTGAACTGACCGATATTGTTGAACTCCACCACCAGATGATTGACTGCGCGCCGGACACGGTTTGCCAGAAGCAGGATGATTGCACTCAGAATCACCACCAGAATGCCTGTTATCGCCGCCATCTCCTGATTGGTGCGGATCAGTTCGCCCACGAAGTCGTCGGTCGACGCGACCGAAAGGACACGCCAGTCCTTCCGGAACCGGTCAGGGAACGGCATCTCCCTGATGCTGAGTTGGCGACCTTGCGAATCCTCGAAGACATAGGATGAGGTCCTTGCCAGATGCCGCAGTTCGTATGACTCGCGAATGGAGATGTCGTCGATGCTGGCGACACCGGATGTGATGCTACCCTTCCGGCCGGAGTTGAGGAGCCCCAGATCGGAACTTGCGATCAGATTGCCCTGACCGTCATAGATGATCGTGGTGCTGTGCTCGCTGATCCGGTTGTTGTCGAGATAGTCGGAGATGTTCGACAATGTCATGTTGGCGCCGACAAAGCCGATGAACTTGCCGCTGCGAACGATAGGGAAACCGAGCGAGATCACCCTGAAACCCGTGTCGGGATTGATGCTGGGTTCGCCGATCGCCAGCCTTCCCGTGTCCCGAGCTTCGATGTAATGGGGCAGTTTCCGGATGTCGAGATCGGTCGGGACGGAATAGATCGCGAGGCTCTCGCCGCCCCAGGTCTCGAAGAACTCCCGATGGCGCGCCCTGTCATCGCCCGCCGAGAATTCATCGATGTAACTGGAATGCCAGTTGGCGGTCTCGGGTATCCGATCATCGGATCTGCGGCGGTCCGCGTCGATGCGCGACACCACCCGGTGAAAGCCATTTTCCAGACTGACATAGATGGCATCGATCTGGTTGGCTGCTCTCAGGCTGCGCCAGAGCACCTGACCGCCACGGTTGGACTTGAAATAGACCGGGCTCATGGCCGCCGTATCCGCCACGACGGCGATGACATGGCCAACTGTCTCGATCATCTCCGCGGAGGCCAGGACCGTCTGTCTCATGTTGCGGGTCACCTGGCGCTCCAGGTTCGCAAGCGCCGAAGCCTCGTTGCGGCTGTAGCCGTAAACCAGAACACCCAGCATTGGCAGGATCGTGAAGACCAGAAACATCCCGAGCATGAGGATGCCGAGACTGACGCGGATACGCTTGCCCGGAACTCCGGCGTGTACCGCTTCCATATTGCGTCCCTCCCAGGAACCAGACGAGATCGTTCCGTCAGATGATGGAATCGGCACCGGCCCGCTCCCCCACCCGGCCACCCACAGCACTATCCTCAATGGGTGGC
>CAXBNO010000165.1:0-6802 GCA_963976775.1 uncultured Kordiimonadales bacterium | reverse complement strand
TTCCTTCAGGTTCTCGAAGATCGCGGCCATGTCGTCGGGGATGGTTCCCATGACGAAGCAGTTGAACAGGGTCACCCGCCGGGCCGTCCCTGCCCCGGCGATGATGCGACCGGCCGGCAGGAAACGGAATCCCTCCAGCGCGCCGTAGAACCGCTCCTCCCAGACTTCCGGCTCCGCCTCCACCGAAGCCAGGGCACGGGCCACGCGCCGCCAGGTATCCTCCAGCGTCGCATCGACGACGGCACCATCGGGGCCCTTCAGGCGGTACTTCATGTCCCATATCTGCTGGGAAATCGGTGAGAGGGCCGTCATGCCGGTCAGCTCCGTTGTCCGCGGAAAGCATCCTGTTTCATCGGTCGCGCATGATACGTCACCGAAGGTGGGGCGGCAATTGCAATGTTCCCGTTATGTTTACATGAACAATCCACGCCGGTGTCCGCTCCTGTGACCCGGCTACCGGACCCTGGCGCAATTCATCCACAGACGGTGCATTGTTTCATCCCCTTGGAGATTGCGGCCCAATGCGGCTACCTTCACCGTGACCTGACAGACAGACGAAACGGAAATGATGCCCCATGAGCACGCGTGAAACATATGGATTTGAAACCCAGGCCATCCATGCCGGGGCATCCCCCGATCCGGTGACCGGCGCGCGCATCACGCCGATCTATCAGACATCGTCCTATGTGTTCGAGGACGTGGACCAGGCGGCCAGCCTGTTCAACCTGCAGTCCTTCGGCAATATCTACTCCCGTCTGACCAACCCCACCGTCTCGGTGCTCGAAGAACGGGTGGCAACGCTGGAAGGGGGCGCAGCCGGACTGGCCGTTGCATCGGGTCATGCCGCGCAGATGGTGCTGATGTTCGCCCTGATGGAATCAGGCGACAATTTCGTCGCCTCGACCAAGCTCTATGGCGGATCGATTACCCAGTTCGGTGTCAGTTTCCGGAAGATGGGCTGGTCCTGCACCTTCTGCGATCCGGACGACCCGGAAAGCTTTCGCGCCGCGATCAATGAACGGACCAGGGCCATCTTCATCGAAAGCCTGTCCAATCCGGGCGGTGTCGTCGCCGATATCGAGGCCTTCGCCAGAATCGCGGAGCAGGCGGGCATTCCACTGATCGTCGACAATACCTGTGCCACCCCCTGGGGCTGCCGGCCGTTCGAATGGGGTGCGGATGTCGTGGTTCATTCGGCGACCAAGTTCCTCGGCGGCCATGGCAATTCCCTGGGCGGCGTGATCGTCGAGAGCGGAGAGTTCGACTGGTCGGCAGGCGACCGCTTTCCCGCAGTCGCAGCCCCCTGCCCGGCCTATCACGGACTGAACTTCTACGAGACATTCGGACGATTTGCGCTGACCGCCTATGGGCGCGCGGTGGCGCTGCGCGATCTCGGCCCGGCGCTTTCGCCGTTCAACGCCTTCATGATCCTGACCGGGTGCGAGACGCTGCCGCTGCGCATGGAGCGTCACACCGCGAACGCACTGGCCGTCGCGCAATTCCTGGATCAGCACCCCGCAGTCACCTGGGTTTCCCATTCCGGGCTGGAGAGCAATCGCTATCACGCGCTGCAGCAGAAGTATCTCCCGAAGGGAGCCGGTGCGGTCTTCACGTTCGGTGTGCGTGGCGGCTTCGATGCCGGTGTGAAGGTGGTGGAGGGCGTGAACATCCTCTCTCACCTCGCCAACATCGGTGATACCCGCAGTCTCATTCTGCACCCGGCGTCCACAACGCACCGCCAGTTGACGGTCGAGCAGCAGATTGCCGCGGGTGCAGGACCCGATGTGGTAAGGCTATCCATCGGTATCGAGACGGTCGATGACATCATCGCCGATCTTGCGCAGGCTCTCGAACAGATATAACTGCCTGTCATTCATGATGAATTGGTCGACTGCGAGCGTGGCGGGAACCTTCTGACATGACGGCATTCGCGCGAATTCCGGACTTGCTGGCAGGAAGCTTGCTCTCGTCCTGCGGCAGGAACGAATAAACAGGCCGACCTGATTGTTGGCCCGGAAGCAGGCAGGGGAATGCTTCATGGCAATAACTGTTGCGGTGTCGAACCAGAAGGGCGGCGTCGGCAAGACAACGACAGCACTGCACCTGGCAGTCGCGACAGCGCTGACCGGTCGGCGTGTGCTTCTGATCGATCTCGACTCCCAGGCAAATGCGACAACCGCACTGGGGATCCCCGAGGCAACGGTGGAACTGCCGGGCAGTTATCACGCGCTGGTCAATGGCGACGATGTTTCGACGCGCTGGCCGCAGGCCACGGCAATTCCGCATCTCTCGGTCCTTGCCTCTTCGCTCGAAATGGCGGGCGTGGAGCTGGAGCTTTCCGGGGAGAGCGACCGCCTGCACCGGCTGCGTCCGGTCATCGCGACATTGGCAGACAGCTTCGACTGGATCTTCCTGGACTGTCCCCCGTCGCTGGGCATCCTCTCGGTCAGCGCCCTCATTGCCGCGGACACGGTCCTTGTACCGGTACCACCGGAGCAGTTTGCCCTGGACGGCATGGCGCGCCTGACGTCAACCATCGAGCGGCTGAACGACGCCGGTCAGACCCGCATCGACAGACCGATGATCCTGATCACCATGGCCCAGAGCTGGGCGCCGGCGAAGATGAAGCGCGCACTGGAGATACGCCGGACCCACGGCGATGCCGTGCTGGTCGCGGAAATCCCGCATTCGAACGCGCTCGACGAAGCCAGCGGTGACCGGAGCCCGGTCTTCCTTACCCGACCGAATGCCGACGCCAGCGAGAACTACCTGCGCGCGGCGGCGGAACTGATCATGCGCCACGAACCCGGCCTGACCCCGGCACCGGAGAAGATTGAGGCCATGGTCGCGGAAATGCGCACGCGGATGAAACCGCTGGCCAGCCACAAGGCCCCCGACCCGATCCTGCCAGACCCGCCTGCCAGGCCTCACGGACGCCGACACTCCCGCAGCCGCTCCGGCGATGGCCCCAGGATCTACCGATCACGCCGCAGGCTGCGGCAGGCTATCGGCGCAAGCCTGCTGATCATTGTTTCCCTGTTCGTCACCGTCCTGGTGATCGACGCGTAGGACGATCCAACAGGTCATTGAATCGCACCGGCCCGCTCCCTCACCCGGCCAACCATTCAGGATGATCCGGTGGGCAGCCGGGTGGGGGCGGGCTGGTGCCGCAGTCAGATTGCGGATCGGTCTACAGCGCCGCGCACATGCCGCCGTCGATGTTGATCGCGGTCCCGGTGATATAGCTGGAACGCTCCGAGGCCAGGAAGGCCACCAGGTCCGCATATTCCTCTGCCTCACCTACCCGTCCGAGCGGGATACGCGACGACATGTTCTCGTACAGAGTCTCGACAGGTGTGTCGGCAGTGGCCCGGCGGTCCCACTGGGCACTCTTCAGCAAGCCGATGCAGATCGCATTGACGCGGATGTTGTCACCGGCCAGTTCGTCGGACAGCGACTTGGTCAGGTTCAGCCCGGCCGCCCGCGACAGCGATGTCGGCAACTGCCCTGCCCTGGGCGTCTTGCCGCCGCCGATGGAGGCATTGATGATGGAGCCTGCGCCTCGCGCTCTGATGTGCGGAATCGCCAGCCGGCACATCCGCACCGCGCCCATGATCTTCAGGTCGAAGTCTGCCTGCCATGCCGCATCATCCAGGTCCTGCAACCTGTGCGCGGCTGACGCGCCGGCATTGTTGACCAGGATGTCGATGCCGCCAAAGGCCTCGACCGTACGGGACACCAGCGCCTCGCAGTCAGCCAGCTTCGTGACATCCGCCTGCACGCCCAGCACCGAACCGCCGCTCTGCGCGGAAAGCTCCTTCGCAGCCGCCTCCACATGATCCTTGCGGCGACCGCAGATGACCACCTTCGCGCCTTCCGCCGCCAGCAGGGCCGCGCTGGCGCGACCGAGCCCGTCACTGCCACCGGTGATGATTGCAACCTTGTCTTCCAGTCCGAGCCTGAACATGTCCAGCCCTCCCCATGCTTTCCGATCGTTGGTGTCTATTGCGCGAAGGCGCGGGCCTTGCCCTCGTCCATGCCGACCTGGACGGCGGCCTGCACCATCTCTTCCCAGGTCGTGTCATCGACGGGCACACCGTTCGCCAGACGCTCGGCCATCGACTTGCGCTCCGGATCGCCCGGAATCATGACCTCCTCGACACCCGGTGCAGGCGGCGACTGCTTCACATAGCTGATGAACCCGTCCAGTTCGCTCATCAGCGCGGTGCGATCAGTAAGCCGGTCCGGATCGACCAGGATGGTCAGCATGTTGTTGATGATGGAATGCCCGTCGGAGCGTTCCGGCAGGAAGGAACCGCCACCCGAGAGCGCACCGGCCAGGACCTCGCAGACCAGCGCCAGGCCATAGCCCTTGTGCTCCCCCATCGCCAGCATCGCGCCGCGCGGTTCGTCAAACATGACAGACGGGTTCAGCGTGCGATTGCCCTCGGAGTCGATCAGGCAGTCCGGCGGCAGCTCCACACCCTTGTTGTGCGCCACACGCACCTTGCCCATCGCGACCTTCGTCGTCGCCATGTCCAGCACCATGCGCGGGTGACCGGGGGTGGCGGGCACCGCCGTGCAGTAGGGGTTGGTTGTGAAGCGCGCGTCGGATCCGCCATGCGGTGCCACCAGCGGCATCCGGGTGATGGCATTGACCCAGTGAATCGAGATCAGCCCCTCATCCGTTGCCTGCTCGCCCCAGGCGCCGATGCGTCCCAGGTGATGACTGTTGCGCAGGCTCATGAGACAGAGCCCCTGCGCCTTGGCAACGGCAATACCCTTCTCCATCGCCTCCTCACCGATGACCTGCCCGTAACCGGCATTGCCATCCAGTTGCAGGATCGCACCATCATCCCGGACGACACTGACGTGCTGGTTGGGCTTCAGCTTGCCGAACTGCAGTGCGTTGACATAGGCAGGCATCATGCCGATGCCGTGGCTGTCGTGGCCACGCAGGTTGGCGCCGACGAGCTGGTGACCGATCTTGCCGGCCTCCTGATCGCTGGACCCGCCCGCACGGGCGATCTCGGCCACAAATCCCTCAAGCTTCTCAGCCGCGATTGTCGGCATCGGTCTCTCTCCCCATTTTCCTGCTTGTCCCAGTCTTGCAGCAATGCGGGGAGACGAAAAGCCATTCGACCCACCGACATGATCACCCTCCAGGAAGGGAGCGGCGGATCAGTCCGGTTCAACGGCGCGAAATTCGGTCGAGGTCCTGTCCGGTGTCGGTTGCTCGACATTCACCGCCACGAGGCTGCGACAGATCAACTCCCGGATCGCGGCTGCGCGCAACGGCGGCACGTTCCCGAGCAATCGTCAGACCTCAACCGAAGCATCGGCACAGGCCCCTTGCTCCAATCACCCAACAACCGGTTCTGCAATACCATGGGTAGCGACTGAGCAGCCTCAACCATGTATCCCGAACAGGATACTGAAAATATATTTCCCGATAAAACGACGCACACGAAAGGAATTGAATTATTTCCTGCGATAATCATATGTATGAAGAATAAAAAGTGAGAGGGCTTTTCTCATATTTTTTCTTCTGTAACCTGTGACAGAAGACGATATTCCGGAAAAATCAAATGACATAATCATGAGAAAACAAGAAAAGACGCTGAAGACATCGTTCGAATATCCCAAGGCATGCAGATGTCTACGGGCTGCCATGCAAGGCAGGACCCTGCTGCAGCGCATCATCGAGGAGAAGATACATGACTGATATCCTGAAACGCCTGTGCCTGATCGGCGTCCTTGCCGTGATGATCGGCGGACTCGCGGCCTGCGACAACACCATTCGCGGCATCGGAAAGGACATCAACGAAAGCGCCGAGGCTGTCGACGACTCGACCGATTAACGCAGCCCTCCCCCTTCGCTACCGCTGAACGACAAGAGGAATTGAACAAATGGAAGTCACTGGCATTCTCGGTCTGATCATCCTGATCGCGGATATCTGGGCCATCGTGAAGATCTTCGGCAGCGGAGCGAACACGGGTTCCAAGGTCATCTGGATCGTGGTCATCCTGTTGCTGCCGGTACTCGGCCTGATCCTGTGGCTGTTCTTCGGCCCCAAGAGCCAGGCCGCAGGACAGGTCTGACGCCGGTCGTCAGTCCACGGCAACCCGACGCGGCGTCGAAAGCCGCGCAGTCCGGACCGCGAGCAGACCAGTCTTGCCCCGGGGGCGGCTGGTCTTCTTTCCGTTCAGCCTCAGAACAGGCCTGATGCAGGGTCAAAGCTGACATCGTCGAGGTCCAGCGCGTGCCCCCCGAGACGCACCAGGTTGACCAGATCGTGTTGACTGCCCGTCCCATCCAGATCGATCTGCAGGAAACTGTCGCCGCCGACCTGGCGAACGGCCAGGAAGTCCGAAATCTGGCCCGCGGTGATTGCCTGTAGGGTTTCGTCTGTCAGGCCCCGGACGATTATCCTGTCACCATCATCCCAGTCCGTGATCTGGTCGATGCTCCCGCCCAGGTCTTCGAGCCCGAGCACGAACAGGTCGCCGCCTGATCCACCGGACAGGCGATCATGGCCCGCGTCGGCAATCAGTACGTCGTCGCCGTCGCCGCCAAAGAGCTTGTCGTCACCATCGCCGCCGATCAGGGTATCCGCGCCGTCGCCGCCAAACAGGACATCCAGCCTGGCCCCACCGTCGAGCAGGTCATCGCCCGTGTCCCCGAACAGGTTGTCGCGTCCGCCATTGCCCCTCAGTTCATCGTCGCCCAGGCCACCGAACAGCACATCACGGTCTTCGCCGCCGCTCAGCACATCGTCCCCTTCTTCGCCAAACAGGCGGT
>CAXBNO010000164.1:0-6825 GCA_963976775.1 uncultured Kordiimonadales bacterium | reverse complement strand
GATGAAGGCGATCAAGCTGATCGATGCACCGTTCGAGTTGCATCTGCGCGGGACCCCTCGCGCCGGGTTCATGCAGGAACTGCTGGCCGGGCTTTCACCAGAAGTCCGGAACCGTGTCCACGTCCATTCCCAGGTCCCGCAGGAGGAACTGCTGTCGCGGCTGAGCGAGCACGATATCGGCTATTGCGGAGAACTCTCCGACTGCGCCAGTCGGCACCTGACCATCACCAACAAGGTCTTCGAGTACATGCGTGCCGGCCTCGCCATCGTGGCCAGCGACACTGCCGGACAGACGGAGGTCGCCATGACCGCGCCCGAAGCGGTTCGCATCTTTCCGCAGGATGATGCGCGGGCCCTTGCCGATACCCTGCGCCCGCTGATCGAGAACGCCGAAACCCGAAAGAGCGCTGCGGCCGCTTCCGTCGCGGCACTGGATCAGCATTTCTCCTGGGAACTGTCAAAGGCACGGCTGCAGGATCAGGTGAATGGCTTTCTGGAGGCAGCAGAGACTTGAAACGGGTACTCTGCATCTCGCCGCACTTTCCACCAGTGAATGCCGCCGACATGCACCGGCTGCGCCAGTCCCTGCCGTGGATGCGGGCGAACGGCTGGGAACCGGTTGTCTTTGCCGTACACCCCGCTGACTGCGAGACCGCCTCAGACCCCCTGTTGCTGCAGACCATTCCCGGCGATATCGAGGTCCATCACGTGCGGGCCTTCTCACCGCGTCTGACCCGCAAGGTGGGGCTTGGCAATCTCGGGTTTCGCTGCTGGCTGCAGTTGCGACGTGCCGTGGATGCCTATCTGGCGCGCCATCCCGTAGACCTGATCTTCTTCACGACAACGGTATTCACGGCCATTGCCCACGGTCCGCACTGGAAACGCAGGTTCGGCGTCCCCTTCGTCGTGGATCTGCAGGACCCGTGGCGCAACGACTATTATCTCTCGCTGCCGCACCACAGGCGCCCGCGCAAGTTCGCCTTCGACTACTGGCAGAAGTCGAGACTGGAAGCCCGCACGATGCCGGAGGCTGCAGGTGTGCTGGCCGTGTCCGAGCCCTACATCAGGACGGTTCAGGAACGCTATCCCGAGCTTCGTGGCAGGCCCGAACTGACCCTGCCTTTCGCGGCGGCGGTCGGCGACATGGATATCGCACGAACCCTTCCAGAGACCGACAGGTCAGCGGACCCGTCACAGGTTGTCGTGCGCTATGTCGGGCGGGGCGGACCGGACATGGCGCGGGCGCTCACGATCCTGTTTCGTGCGGTGCGTCTGGGGCTTGAGCGGGAACGCGAGACCTTTCGTCGCCTGCGGTTCGAATTCTACGGCACCAGCTACGCCCGTGCGGGCCATGGCGTACGAACGATCCTGCCCGTGGCAGAAATCGAGGGCGTCGCGGACCTGGTACGCGAAATGCCGGACCGACTTCCCTACTTCGTGTCGCTGCGCCACCTCCATGATGCGGACGCGCTCGTCATCATCGGTTCCGATGACGCCGCCTATACTGCATCCAAGGTCTATCCCTATGCACTTGCCGGTCGCCCGCTGTTGTCGATCTTCCACGAATCCAGCACTGCCGCAAAGTTCGTGCGCAATACAAGAGCGGGCGTGGTTGTGACCTTCGGTACAGGTCAGGACAATGAAGGCGCTGTGGAATGGGCATATGCGGCGCTGTCCTCGATGCTCCGGGCTCCCAGCCCTGTCGTTCTCGACCAGCAGGCCTTCGCCCCCTTCACGGCAGAGGTGATGACCCGAAAGCTGTGTGACCTGTTCGACGCTTCGATCGCAGGCTTGTCTTGAACCGGACAAGACTGGCAATCGTGGGCAGCCATCCGATCCAGTACAATGCGCCGCTGTTTCAGGAACTTGCGCGTCAACCGGATATCGATATCCGGGTGTTCTACTGCTGGGAGGGACCGGGCGGAACCGTTGATCATGAATTCGGCCGCCAGGTTGTCTGGGATATTCCCCTTCTGGACGGCTACGATTGGGAGATCGTACCCAACATTGCCTCTGATCCGGGTACGCACCATTTCAACGGCCTCAACAATCCCGCGATGATCGACAGGATCAACCTTTGGCGACCGGACGCGATACTCGTCTATGGCTGGGCCTGGCGCACGAACCTTCGGGTCATGCGGCATTTTCATGGCCGTACACCAATTCTGTTTCGCGGCGACTCGACACTTGCCTCAGCGCGCGGGCCCCGTCTGAAACGGTGGCTCAGACGACCGGTGTTGAAATGGGTGTACAGCCATGTCGACATGGCACTGACACCGGGCAGGCACAACAGTGACTACCTTCAGCGGATGGGTTTGCCATTGAACCGGATCAGCCCCATGCCGCATTCGATCGACACGCAGCGCTTTGGCACAGTGTCGGGTTCTCTGACCGACGCGCGGGAGCAGGAGCGCGCAAGGCTCGGAATCGGTGGGAATGATCCGGTCTTTCTCTTTGCCGGCAAGTTCGTCGCCCACAAGCGGGTCGATACGCTGATCGATGCATTTCGAAAGGTCGTGTCCGCCATTCCTCAGGCGCACCTGGTGCTGGCAGGCGACGGGGCGGAGAAGCCTGCCTTGAGCGCGCGGGCCAACGGCGTGCCCAACGTTCACTTCCCGGGCTTCAGGAACCAGAGCGGGATGCCTGGTCTTTACCGAATGGCGGATGTGTTCGTTCTGCCCTCCAGCAGCGAAACCTGGGGGCTGAGTGTGAACGAAGCGCTTTCGGCGGGTTGCGTGGCAATTGCCAGCGACCAGGTTGGCTGCGGCCCTGATCTTCTCGCTGGCACGGCATATGGTCGGATTTTCCCTTGCGGCGACGCGGATGCGCTGGCAAGGATCATGATCTCGATTGTCAGGGATCCGGTGAGACTGGGTCTGAACGGTCGCCTGGCTGCCAGGGCAAGCGTCAACTGGTCGACGATTGCAGCTTCCGACGCCCTTCAGGACGCCATGGCGAAGCTGGCCCTTCATTGAAAGTAGCATGATGACCTCGACCGAGAATCTGCAGCATACGGCAACCGAAATGCAGACACCTGCCACGACCTTGCCTGTGAACCTGATAGCCGGCATCCTGACAACATGTGCCGCCCTGGCCTTCGATACCGCGGCTTTGGCGTCAATCGGTCTCGGGCTGTTTGCCTACACGCTCTTCTGGTTTGTCAATACGACTGGCAAGGAAATCGCCATCGGCCCTGTCATTTCCATGATCGCGACGGCGCAATGGCTTCTCGGACCCTACTTCGCCTACTACCATGACGCGATTACATACAAGTATCGAATGTACGTAGATGAAGAAACATATTTTCTTTACGTGGTACCGTCTTTGTTTTTATTCGTGGTCGCGATACGCACTTTCTCTCCGATTCTAAGTATTTCTCAACTCCGAAATTACATACTTCGGACATCATTGCTGAACTCCAGGAACATATATTACATTTTCGCGATTGGCGCGGCAACCCAACTTGCCACAACAAGTTTGCCTTTCTCTCTTAGATTCATTCTTTTTCTTATTTCCCAGTTCACATTCATAGCATCCATCTATATGATGGTTCTACGGATGCGATTTCGCTGGATATGTCTTGGCATTTCATTTTTTATTGTCGGAACAAGTTCGCTGGAATACAGCCTATTTCACATAATTTTACTTTGGTCTACCCTTATCGCATCCTATATTTGCGCCGAACTCCGAATATCTTTTGGAAAAAAGATTTTATTCTTTACTATTAGCATATTGCTTGTAGCCCAGCTTCAGGCCGCCAAATCCGAGTACCGTCTCCGCATTACTCAAGATCCGGGCAGTGCGGGAATTTTCACGCTGATGGATGCCATGGTGGAGAACTCCCTTTTTCAGAATTCCGAATTCTCTTCCACAAGTACAAATAGTGGTGAGTTGAATGCTCGCCTGAACCAGGGATGGATCATCAGTGCTGCAATGAATCATGTTCCGGCAGTTCGTGAATTTGAAAACGGGGAAACAATATTTCGCGCCTTTCAGGACAGTTTTCTCCCCAGATTTCTCTTCGAAAAGCGCGCCATCAATGTATCTGACGGATTCGAGAAATACACAGGTTTGCGTGTTTCCAGCGACACCTCTTTTGGCATCAGCGTGGTGGGCGAGGCTTGGGTCAATTTTGGCTATTATGGCATAATCTTCATGGGTGCTTTTGGAATTTTCTATGCATTTATCTTGAGGTCGACAGTAGTTATCGCGCGAGGATTTCCCACGGTAATCTTCTGGATACCCCTGATCTTCCTCCAGGCGACCAAGGCCGAGACCGAGACTGTTGTCGTGCTGAACCACATCGTGAAGTCAGGCGTTCTCGTCGCCATGTTCTACTTCTTTGCCTACAAGGTTCTGAAGTGGCGCATCTAGGCCTTCGACGTCATCTGCATGGCTGACTGCGGCTGATGCGCATCTTCATGTCGTCCGGCAGTTTCGACCGCAGCTATGGCGGTCCGGCCTACTCGGTATCCAGGCTCGGTCGGGCGTTGGCCGACGCGGGTGCCGAAGTCGGTCTGTGGGCACCGGATGGCAGTGCCGTTCGCTCCGATGTCGTCCGCGCCAGCGAAGGTCAGGGGGTGGACCGGCTGTCCCGACTCGACGGCCCCTTGCAATCTGCGCTGGAAACTTTTCGCGAGGTCGATGTCTTTCATGACAGCGGCCTGTGGTGGTCCCACAATCATGCCATCAGCCGTCAAGCACGGCAGGCACGGAAGCCGGTTGTGGTCAGCACCCGCGGCATGCTCGCCCCGTGGGCAATGCGCCACAAGCACTGGCGCAAGAAGGCTGCCTGGCAGCTCTACCAGCGCCGGGACCTGATGCGCGCTACCGCCATCCACGCAACATCGCCGGAGGAGGCCGGGCATGTCGCCGCGCTGAAGCTCGGGCATTCCGCCACGCTGATCCCCAATGGCGCCGACCTGCCAGCCGACGCGCCGTCACCAGGGACGGTCGTTCGAACGGGACCGCGAAAGGCCGTCTTCCTGGGGCGGTTGCACCCGGTCAAGGGATTGCCGCTGGCACTGGAGGCCTGGCAACGTGTCCGTCCTGACGGCTGGGTATTCGAGATCGCCGGACCGGATGAGGACGGCCATCGCGCGGTGCTGCAGGACCTGATCACGAAGCATGCCCTGGACGATTGCGTCAGGCTGATCGGCGCGGTTGATGGCGACGCCAAGACCGAATTGCTGCACGCCGCGGACCTCTTCGTGCTGCCCAGCCACTCGGAGAGCTTCGGGATGGTGGTGGCGGAGGCGCTCGCCCACGGCCTGCCGGTGCTGACGACCCAGGCCGTACCCTGGCCCGACCTTGAACGGAACGACTGTGGCTGGCGTGTACCGGTCAGTGTCGCGGGACTGGCCGACGGCATATCCGCAGTCACTGCCCTGTCGGATGAGGCAAGGTTTGCCATGGGTGTCCGGGGGCATGATCTGGTGCGCACGCAGTACAGTTGGGAATCGGTCGCACAGCGGTTTCTTGAACTCTATTCCTCCGTTCAGGCCGGTTTCGAAACAGGGAAAGTTGCATGATCATCCTTGGCGTGAACGCCTTTCACGGTGACAGCTCCGCCTGTCTGATCCGTGACGGCAAGCTGGTCGCCGCGCTGGAGGAGGAACGCCTCCGCCGGATCAAGCACTGGGCGGGATTCCCCTCCGAATCCATCCGCTATTGTCTCGACGAAGCGGGTCTGGGACTTGGCGATGTCGATGTGCTGGCCGTCAATCAGGACAGCAGGGCCAGCCTGCCGCGCAAGATCGGCTATGTGCTGCGCAAGCGCCCCGATCTGAGCCTGGTGCTCGATCGCATCCGCAACCGCCATGCCCGGCGCAGCCTGCCCGAACTGATCGGTGAAGCCTTTCCGGGAGAGAAATTCACCGGCGAGATCCGCAATATCGAACACCACCGCGCGCATCTGTCGTCCGCCTTCCATGTCTCTCCATTCGAGGAGGCGACGGTCATTTCCGTTGACGGGTTCGGCGACTTTTCCAGCGGCGCATGGGGGATCGGGCGCGGCACGGAGATCAGCGTGGAAGGGAAGGTCTATTTCCCCCATTCGCTGGGCATTTTCTATCAGGCGCTGACACAGTTTCTCGGCTTCCGGCACTATGGCGACGAGTACAAGGTCATGGGCCTGGCCCCCTATGGCAAGCCGGACCTGATGAACGAGATGCGCCAGATCGTGAAGTTGCACCCCGATGGCGGCTACCAGCTCGACCTGCGCTACTTCCGCCACCACAGGGAAGGCGTGCAGTACGAGTGGAAATCCGGCATTCCGGAAGTCGGCACCCTGTTCGCCGAGGCTCTGGAGGGACTGCTGGGCCCGGCGCGGGAGCCGAAGGCGGAGATCGGCCAGCGGCACTTTGACATCGCCCGTTCGGTGCAGGCGATGTACGAGGAAGCCTTCTTCAACATGCTCAACACGCTGCAGCCGCGCCACGGACTGAAGACCCTGTGCCTGGCCGGTGGCTGCGCCATGAACTCCGTCGCCAACGGCAAGGTCCGCCGCCAGACGGCCTACGAGAAGGTCTATATCCAGTCGGCTGCGGGTGATGCGGGCGGTGCCATCGGGGCCGCCTATGCCGCCTGGCATGACACCGGGGCGCCGCGCAGCTTTGTCATGGATCACGCCTACTGGGGTCCGGCCTATGGCGCGGAGGCGGTGCAGAAGGTGCTGGATGACAACGGTGACGCCATCGCGAGCGCCAACTGCAGCGTCACGACCCCTGACCGGGATAGCGATCTCATTGGCCGCACGGCTCAGGCGATAGCCGACGGCAAGGTCATCGGCTGGTTCCAGGGTCGGCTGGAGTGGGGCCCGCGCGC
>CAXBNO010000163.1:0-6938 GCA_963976775.1 uncultured Kordiimonadales bacterium | reverse complement strand
CCGTGTAGATGTCGCAGCGGTCGGCCTTCAGTGCTGCAGCCAGCGCGACGGCTGACGTATCGGAGCCACCGCGACCGAGGGTCGAGATGCGGCCGTCGCGGGCGATGCCCTGAAAACCGGCGACAACGGCGACCTGACCCTCACCGAAGCGGCGGATCAGTTCGTCGGTCTCGATCCGCTCGATCCGGGCGGCGCTGTGCGCATCGGTGGTATGGACGGGGACCTGCCAGCCCAGCCACGAGCGGGCGTTCACTTCCAGATCCTGCAGCGCCATCGCCATCAGGCCGATGGTCACCTGTTCGCCCGCCGCGACAACCGTGTCGTATTCCCGCGCGTCATGCATGGCCGCGACCTCGCGCGTCAGCCCGACAAGCCGGTTGGTCTCCCCCGACATGGCGGAGACGACGACCGCGACCTCGTTCCCTGCCTCGACCTCCGCCTTCACGCGTCGTGCCGCGTTGCGGATGCGGTCGACATCGCCGACGGAGGTTCCGCCGAATTTCATGACGATGCGCGCCATCTGTTTCTCCCGGCGCGGTATCCGCCGCGCCGCCTCCTGCATGTCCTCGGATCGCGACCAATGTGTCGCGGCCCCTTGCGGGCTCAAGGCCGCACGTCTTAATTAGCGTTTGGGCGGGTCGCAAGTCCGCAACGTACCGCAATTCGCGGCAAATCGACCGGACTGGCCAGACGATCGGGAGCTTTCATGACCGCAACCACCGTCGATCCGGAGGAAATCAGTCGTTTCAGCGCCATGGCGGAGACATGGTGGGACCCGGAAGGGCCGATGAAACCGCTGCATCAGCTCACCCCCGCCCGTATGCGGTATCTCAAGGCGCAGATCGTGCGCCATTCCGGTCGCGACGGACAGGGCGCGGCCCCGCTGAAAGGGCTTTCGATCCTGGATATCGGCTGCGGCGGCGGGCTGGTGGCGGAGCCCATGGCGCGGCTGGGCGGGGATGTGACCGGTGTCGATGCGGCCGGGGACAACATCCGGGCCGCCCGCGCCCATGCGGAGGGACTGGGCCTGCAGATCGACTATCGGCATGACACGGCGGAGGCGCTGGTCGAACAGGGCGCGCAGTTCGATGTCGTACTGGCGCTGGAGATCGTCGAACATGTCGCGGATGTCGGCCTTTTCGTCGGTTCGGTGGCGAAGCTGGTGCGGCCTGGCGGCCTGGTGATCTTCTCGACCCTGAACCGGACCCCGAAGGCCTGGGCGCTGGCTGTCTTCGGGGCGGAGCGCGTGATGCGCTGGTTGCCTGTAGGCACCCATTCCCATGCGAAGTTCGTCAAGCCATCGGAACTCGCTGCCCACTTCCGCAGAGGCGGGCTGCAACTGGAGGACCTGACCGGTCTGGTGTTCAGCCCGCTGACTGGCTGGTCCCTGAACAGCCGGGATCTGGACGTGAACTACTTCGCCACTGCGACACGGGGCGGTGACTGATGGCAATCCTGAAGATCGCCCGGATGGGGCATCCGGTCCTGTTGCGGGTGGCGCAGCCTGTTCCCGATCCCACGGCCCCGGAGCTGCTGCATCTGGTTGGCGACATGATGGAAACGCTGGATGACATAGGTGGTGCCGGGCTGGCCGCGCCGCAGGTGCATGAGTCTGTCCGGCTGGTGATGTTTCAGGTGCCGCCCGGACGCGGGCACGAGACCGTGCCGCTGACGATCCTGTGCAATCCGATTGTCGAGCCAGTGACTGAAACGGTCGAGTGGGGCTGGGAGGGCTGTCTGTCCGTACCGGGTCTGCGTGGTCTGGTGCCCCGGCCCGCTGCCGTGCGCTATCGCGGGCAGGGGATCGACGGCCAGATGATCGACCGCACCGTTGAGGGGTTTCATGCACGCGTGGTACAGCATGAATGCGATCATCTGGATGGCGTGCTCTATCCGCAGCGCATGCCTGACCTGAAGCACCTGATATTCGAGACCGAGATGAAACACCTGGTCGCCGGTGCCGAAGACACAGCACCCGAGGCAGAAGGAGAGGACGCATGACGACCGAATCCGACGAAGCGACTGTAGCCGCCGACCTGGACGCGCTGCGCGACCGGATCACCGATGCCGCGCTGGCGCATGCAGCCTTCGACGGCTGGACGGATCAGGCGTTGCGCGCTGCGGCGAGGGATGCCGGGGCGAGCGATCTCGACATCTATCGCGCCTTTCCGGGTGGCGTGGAGGAACTGCTGGACCATCACCTGCTGATGGCCGACCGCCGCATGGTGGAGGCCATCCTGGCGCTGGATCTGGACACCATGAAGATACGGGAGAAGATCACCCGGGCGGTGCGCCTGCGCCTGGAAGCCGCTGCACCGCACAAGGAGGCGGTGCGCCGCGGCTTCAACCATCTGGGACTGCCGCATCGCGGACCCCGGGCCAGCCGCGCGCTGTGGCGGACAGTGGACCTGATCTGGCGCGCGATCGGGGATACCTCGACAGACTTCAACTTCTACACGAAGCGCACCCTGCTGGCTGGCGTCTACATGAGCACGCTGCTGTTCTGGCTGAACGACAGGTCTGAGGAGCATGCCGACACCTGGGCCTTCCTGGATCGCCGGATCGCCAACGTCATGCAGATCGAGAAGGCAAAGGGCAGGCTGCTGGGCGGTGCGGGGAACCATGCCAATCCGTTGCAGGCGATGCGCCGGATCGGGCAGAACGTGCGCCGTCGCCGACCCTTTCGCGCCTGACCGGCATATTGACGATTGACGTTAACGTAAACTGCGGAATATCCTCCTGCAGAGACGCCGGACAGGCACGAAACTGACGTCAGGGGAGAGACATGAACCAGCACATCACGCGTGATTCCGTCTATCAGACCGTCGACCGGGACGACTTTCCCGCGATGATGGAGGTAGATCGCTACAACCGCCGGACCGACGCGTTCGACGAGATCATTTCCGCCACGCATGACCATTTCTGGGATCCGCTGGATCCGGCTTATGTCGATCTGTCGAAGCCGTTCGATCTGGAGAACGAGTACCTGATGCCGCCGGAACAGGTCCCGGAACTTTCCGGTGCCGTGCGTGACCGGCTGGATGAGGGGCAGCGAATCCGGCTGGCCAATGAGTCCACCCGTTGGGGCCTGTCAGGCATCCTGCACGGGGAGCAGGGCGCACTGAGCCTTTCCGCCAGCCTGTGTCACATCATGGTGGATGCGGGTGCGCAGGAATATGCCGCCAACCAGGCGCGGGAGGAGGCCCGTCACGTTACCGGCTTCGCCCGCTACATCGGCAACCGCTGGGGCACGGCCTATCCGGTGGGCGACGAGCTCGGGCGGCTGATGAACGAACTGGTCGCCGCACCGGAGGTCTACAAGAAGCTCGTCGGCATGCAGATGCTGGTGGAAGGGCTGGCGATGGGGGCTTTTGCCAGCTTGCACCGCTACACCAACGACCCGGTGCTGAAGCGGCTGGTGCAACTCGTGATGACGGACGAGGCCTTCCATCACCGCTTTGGCAAGATCTGGGCGGACCGGACGATCCCGAAGCTCGACACGCGGGAGCATGAGATCGTCGAGGACTGGGCAGCGCGCTGTTTCGAGACCCTGCTGTTCAACCTGACCAACATCCGCCAGAAGCGGGCGATCTACCCGCAGTTCGGGCTGGAATGGGAATGGGTGCGTGATTCAGTGCGCGAGGTCTATGCGGACCGCGATTCCAAGCGGCGCAACGACCTGAAGGATCCGACCAACATCATGCGTGTTCTGGTGAAGACCCTGCTCAACGCGGGCATCATCACCGACCGGACGCGTCAGCTCTATGCTAACTGGCTGGATATCGACGAACTGGAACGCGAAGAGGGTCTCCACGTCGGTGAAGCCATCGCGGCAGACGGGATCGAGTTCCTGAAGACCGTGAACCAGGGACGGAAGAAGATCGGTCAGAAGCCGA
This sequence comes from uncultured Kordiimonadales bacterium, assembly GCA_963976775.1. Taxonomy (GTDB): domain Bacteria; phylum Pseudomonadota; class Alphaproteobacteria; order Minwuiales; family Minwuiaceae; genus Minwuia. The sequence continues at coordinate 3,042 of CAXBNO010000163.1, read as the reverse complement.
TCTGACCGTTTCCGGCGCGGGAAGGCGGTGGGTGTCGGGTGACACTCACCCGTCGCGCGCGTCCCAGACCTGCTTCTTGCGATAGATGGTCGAGGGGCTGACGCCCAGGAAACCGGCCGCGCGACCTATGTTGCCGCCGCAGATGCGGATTGCCGCCTCGATGGCTTCCCGCTCCACCTCGTCGAGGGGCAGGATGTCGTGCTCCCGCTGCCAGCTCGCCACGCCCTTTGGCGTCAGATCACCGTCCGCGCCCTCCGCACCGGAATGCGGAGCAGCCGGGGGGGCAGAACCGTGGGCAGCGCGGCCCTGCGGTATCATGAAGACTGGCGGCAGCATGTCAGGGGTCACTTCGGTGCCGTCGAACAGCACCGTGATCGACCGGATGATGTTCTGCAGTTCCCGGATATTGCCCGGCCAGCGATGGTTCAGCAGTGCCTGTGCAGTCTCGGGCGCGAACCGCTTGAACTTCTTCCGTTCCTCGCGCGCGAAGTGCTTCAGGAATGTCTCGGCGATCAGCAGGATGTCATTCTCCCGCTCCCTCAGTGGCGGCAGCGTGATCGGGATGACGTGCAGGCGGTAGAACAGGTCTTCCCTGAACCGGCCGGCCTGAACCGCCTCCATCGGGTCCTGGTTCGTGGCGCACACGAAGCGCACGTCCACATGTCGGGTCCGTCCGTCGCCAACCCTTTCGAAACTGCCGGTCTGGACAAACCGCAGCAGCTTGCTCTGCAGGTCCATGTCCATCTCGCAGATCTCGTCCAGGAAAAGTGTGCCGCCATGCGCACGCGCCGCAGCACCCTCGCGGTCCTGTATGGCACCGGTGAAGGCCCCGCGCACATGGCCGAAGATCTCGCTCTCGATCAGTCCCTTCGGGATGGCCGCGCAGTTGATCGCAACGAAGGCACCGTTGGATCGCGGGCTCAACTGGTGCACGGCGTTGGCGGCCAGTTCCTTGCCGGTGCCTGATTCCCCCACAACAAAGACCGTCGCCTTGCTGGGGGAAGCCCTGCGCAAGGTCTTGTAGACCGCGCGCATCTTCGGCGACGTGCCGATGAAGTCCGCGAAACCGGTGTTGTCCGGGTCGTCCGCATCCGGATCGGGGCTGGCGGCCAGCAGGGCACGCTCCGTCGCGTGCCTGACCGCGAAGGTCAGCCGTTCCGCCGTGAAGGGCTTCACCAGAAAATCGAATGCACCCAGCCGCATCGCCTCGACCGCTATATTGATCGACCCGTGGGCGGTTATGACGATGACCGGGGGTGGTGTTTCGCGCGTGTTCAGCCGTTCCAGGATCTCCATGCCGTCCATGTCCGGCAGCCGCAGGTCCAGCAGCACCACATCGAACGGGCGATCCAGTTCGTCCATGGCCTCGCTGCCGGTTTCCACGGAAACGATCTCGAACGGTTCGTCGCGCAGGTATTGCTCATAGGTACGGGCGAGGGAGCGACTGTCCTCGACAAGCAGCAGTCTGTGGCGACCTTGCTCAGCCATTCAGGTGGCCCGGGTCGGCCTGGGCGGCGATGCGCATCACACCGGCATCCTGCCGATCGCAAGGAACTTGTCCCGACGCCGTTCCAGCAACTGGTCGTCTGCCACGCCCTTCATCATGGAAAGGGCATCGGCGATGGCATCGCCAACCCGCATCATGGTTGCAGCCGCATCGCGATGGGCGCCGCCGACAGGCTCCGGGATGACCTGGTCCGCTACCCGCAGGCGCTTCAGGTCCTGGGCGGTCAGCTTCAGCGCCTCGGCGGCATCGATCGCCCTGTCGGAAGTCTTGAACAGGATCGAGGAGCAGGCCTCCGGCGAGATCACCGAATAGATCGAATGTTCCAGCATCATCACCCGGTCACCCACGGCCAGTGCCACCGCGCCGCCGGAGCCGCCTTCGCCGATGATGACGGCAATGATCGGCACCTTGACGTTGAGGCACACCTCGACGGAGCGGGCAATGGCCTCCGCCTGCCCGCGTTCCTCGGCCCCGACGCCGGGATAGGCACCTGCGGTGTCGACAAAGGTGAGGATCGGCATCCGGAACCGCTCCGCCATTCGCATCAGGCGCTGGGCCTTGCGATAGCCTTCGGGGCGGGCCATGCCGAAATTGTGCTTCACCCGGCCTTCGGTCGAATGTCCCTTCTCGGTTCCGAGAATCATGACACCGCGCCCGCGGAACCGGCCCATGCCACCGATCAGGGCCTTGTCATCACCATAGGACCGGTCGCCGGCCAGCGGGGTGAAGTCGGTGATCAGGGCGTCGATGTAGTGCGACGTGTGCGGCCGTTCCGGGTGCCGAGCAACCTGCGTCTTCTGCCAGGGAGTCAGGGTCTTGTAGGTGTCCGCCAGCAATTTCGACGCCTTGCCGCGCAGCGTGTCGACCTCCGCATCAATGTCGGTGGCCTCGTTGGTCTGGGCCAGATGCTGCAGTTCCCTGACCTTGCCCTCCAGCTCGGCCAGCGGTTTCTCGAAGTCCAGATAGGTCTGCATGAAGTCCTCGCGCCCCGGGGGTCGATCGAAGGAGAAGCTGCATTCTGCACCATCCCCTGTCAATTGCGACGGCGAACATTCCGATCATGTGCCGCGATTGGTGATATAGTGGCAAAAAGACGGGGTTGCATCGTCACGGGGGGATAGCACGATGCATGAGGGTATCTGGACAACTGTACTCGGCCTGTTCGGCCTGATGACGATAGCGGTGCTGATGCTGCCGCTGGCGAAGCGTATCCGGTTTCCCTACACGGTCCTGCTGGCTGCGGTGGGCATCGGGCTGGGACTGATCAGTGAACTGACCCATGCCATGCACCTGGGGGTGGTCAGCGACCTGTTCCACAGCTTCGAGTCTCTGGAGATCACCTCGGAGATCATCATTTTCATCTTCCTGCCGGCGCTGGTCTTCGAAAGCAGTCTGGCCATCGATGTCCGGAAGCTGCTGGCGGACATTCGCCCGATCCTGTTCCTGGCAGTCGTTGGTCTGCTGATCTCCGCCTTCATGGTCGGTGGTGCGGTCTGGGCGGTATCGGGCATGAGCTTTCTGGTCTGCCTGCTGCT
>CAXBNO010000162.1:0-6939 GCA_963976775.1 uncultured Kordiimonadales bacterium | reverse complement strand
CAAGGCCGGAGATCAGCTGCATCATCTCACTCTGCGACCTGCTGGAGAGGGATCTGTAAAGCTCTGCGCCTTCCGCCGTCAGTGCAAGGACCTGCTGGCGAGCATCGGTTTGCGACACTGCCGACGTGATCAGTTGGCGGTCCTTGAGTCCGCGCACAAGCCGGCTGAGATAGCCGTTGTCGAGGATCAGGTCCCGCGCGAGATCCGTGATGGTCAGCCCGTCCCTGTTCGCGATCTCGTAGATCACACGCACTTCAGTCAGCGAGAAGCCACTGTCCAGATAGGCCTGCTGCAACAGACCGACCAGACTTGTGTGGACCCGGTTGAAGCGGCGCAGGGCTTCTGCCCTCAGTTTCAGAACCTCATCCATGGAGCCCCCCTGAAGAATGCCTTTTGACGCTAACCATATGCCATAGGCATATAAATGAAACGGCAATCTTCCTCACCCGTCCCTTTTGCGAAATCAGGATAAGCTGCTATCGCAGGGACAGCGCAGAATGACCTCGTTTCCCCGGAACCCAGGATAATTGAGTATCCGATGTTCAGACGTGCCGTCAGACAGAAGATCAGGTTTCTCGGGATCCCGCCTTACAGTGGCTGGGCGATCGGGACCGTCGCACTGGTGGCACTTTTCTTCCTGCTGTTCCCGAATGCTCCGGGTGGTCCGTCCGGTCAGGCACCATGGGAGGGAAATGTCGATCTGGCGTTGTCATACGCGTTTGACGATTCCGGGACGGCGGACCTGCAGGGTGCCCGGCGGCTGAAATTCACTGACGGGCCGACGCAATCATTGCACCTCGGATTCAGTGACCGCCCCCTGTGGCTCCGACTGACCATGAAGAATCATGCCACCGAAGCTCTGGCGGCCGTGCTCGTCTATCGCTTTCCCTACATCGACTCCGTGACCGCGTATCTGCCGCGCGCCGGAGGTGGCGATCCGGTCCGGATCGCGCGTGGTGATGCCCTGCCCCTGCCGGACAGCTTCCGGCAAAGTCATTTCCCCGCGTTTCCCGTCCATCTCCGCGCACAGGCGACGACTGTCGTCTATCTGCAGGTCCAGAGCACGTCGGTCCTGCTCGCCCCTCTCGAACTTCTGAGCGAAGAGCGCTTCGCGCGCGCGGTCATGCTGGACCAGATCCTGCTCAGCCTCCTGTTCGGGGCGGTAATCGCTGTCTGCCTCTACGTTCTGACCGTCTATCTGACGGTGCGGGACAAGGCCTATCTCGACTTCGTGCCATTCAGCCTCAGCTATGCGCTCTACGTGGCGGTCGCGACCGGGTTCGGTCAGGTCTGGATATGGCCGGAGGCCTGGCAACATGCGAACCAGCTCTATTTCGTTGTCCAGGGGCTGCTGTTCGCCAGTGGCGTACGGTTCTTTCAGCGCTATCTGAACACCGCCGAACACACCCCCCGCATCAATGTCGCCATGCGCCTGCTGATCATCGCTGGCCTGCTGACGACGGTCTCGCCATTCCTGCCGGCACCGATCGACACCCTGCTGATTGCCTTCGTCGCGGGACCGGGGGCCGTTCTGGTGCTGGGAACAGCCATCTATCTCTGGGTTCGGGGGGTCGATAATGCCGCTGTGGTGACGGTCGGCTGGGCATTCAGCCATGTCACCTCGGTTTATCTGTATCTGCGGGTGTTCGACATCACGCCTTACCTGGAGATCAATCACTATCTGACGGCCATCGGCTGCGCCATCGCAACACTGTACTTCGCCATTGCCCTGGCCCTGGGCCTGCGCAGGCAACAGGCGAAGCTGCTGCTTGCCGAGACCATCAACGACACCCGCAACCAGTTCATGGCCGGGATGAGCCATGAACTGCGCACGCCGCTGAACGCGATCATGGGATTCTCCGAGATGATGAAGGAACAGGTGCTGGGACCGATCCAGCCAGCTGCCTACCGCGACTATGCGGCAGACATCCATGCCAGCAGTCACAACATGCTCAAGCTGGTGGACGATGTTCTCGACATCTCGCGGATCGAGACGGGTCACTACAAGCTGAATGCCCAGCCGACCGACCTGGTCGACCTCGCGCAGTCCTGCCTTGCCAGGTATGCGACGGAGGCAGAATCAGCCGACATTCGGGTCCACCTCCTGCACGACCGCGATGCCATTATGGCGACGGTGGATGCGGAGGCAGTGAAGCGAGCACTTTGCAACGTGCTGGACAATGCCATCAGGTACTCAGCCCCGGAGAGCCAGATCAGCGTCGCGATTGCCGCGGAACGTGGCCAGATCAGGCTGAGTGTCACCGACAGCGGTCAGGGCATACCGGCGGAGAAGATGGACCGGATCGTGAGACCCTTCGAACTCGTCCGCATCAACGCCTACTCCGCGAAGACCGGGGCCGGACTCGGGCTACCGCTGGCCCGCATGCTGGTCGAACTGCATGGTGGACAGATTGAGATCAGGAGCGAGGAGGGCAAGGGCACATCCGTTGCGTTCCTGTTGCCTGCTGACTGAGACTGCCGTTTCGCCCTGCGGCTGTAGAACCGGCGAGTGGAAACGCCGCTTGCAAGCCACGCCCGCCAATTGGTCCACCCTGTGCAATGTCCCCACCATGAACAGATGCACGGACATCGTGACCAACCCTGAAGTCAGCGGAAAAACGATTTTGTTTCAATTGTTTGAACCAGAAATGCAGCGCCATACGATGCCCGGCATGATTTGCCGCCCCCGGGTTGAAGCTGCCGTCGACCCGGCAAGCCTTGCCGCAGGCGGGGAGGAACGGTCATGAGCCTGAACGGTGTCCTGAGCACGGGAACAAGCGGCCTCATCGCCGCCCAGGTCGGGCTTTCGACGGTTTCCGACAACATCGCCAACGTGAACACGGAAGGTTATGCCCGCAAGGAAGCCGCCCAGGATGTCCGCGTTGTCGGCGGACAGGGCGTCGGGGTCCAGGTTTCGGAGGTGCGACGCATCGCGGACAGCTTCCTGTCCCAGGAATTCCGGATCGCAGCGGCAGAATCGGGCCGGTTCGAGGCAATGGACGAATTGCAGCAGCAGCTGACGGCCCTGCTGGGCGATCCGACACAGGACCGCACGCTGGTGTCCCGCCTGGACGATATCTTCAATGCCGCCGCGGCCCTGGCCAACAATCCGGAGACGACTGCCGCGCGCAATACCATGCTGGATGCGCTGCAGCGGCTGGACGAGGATCTGAACCTGGTCTCGGACGGAGTTCGTGACCTGCAGCGCCAGGCCGACCAGCGCATCGGTGACACTGTCCAGACCATCAATGACCTGATCGAGCAGATCGACGGACTGAACCGGGAGATCTCGCGCCTGCCCGACACGGCGGACAGCAACGCCCTGGAGGACCAGCGGGCGCGGAAACTGGACGAGCTGGGTGCCCTGCTGGACATCCGCACCTTCGAGCTCGGCAACGGCATCCTCGCAGTCTCGACCAACGCCGGTCTGCCGCTGGTCGATCATGCGGCCCGGCGGCTGGTGCATGTACCCAACGATGCGGCCATTGCGGGGCAGACCTTTCCGCAACTGACGATCGAGCGGATCGACCCGGCGACAGGTCAGACCGCCGCCGTCAACGGATCCATTGATACCAGCATCCGCTCAGGTGAACTGCGCGGACTGCTGGATATCCGCGACACCAACCTGAACGACCTCGCTGTCGAGCTTGGTGCGATGGCCGGTCAGGTCGCGGACGAACTGAACCGTGTCCACAATGATTTCACCGCCGTGCCTCCGCCCGCCACCCTGACAGGCCGGAACACGGGTGCCGTGGCAACCGATCCGCATGGCTTCACCGGTATCGCGACGTTCCACGCCTTCGACGCCAGCAACGCCGTCACGGCCTCCGCAACCATCGACTTCGGTGCGATCGGCGGCACGATCCAGAATGCGATCACCGCCGTCAACGCCGGGCTGGGCGGACAGGGCACGCTGAGCCTGAGCAACGGGGTCATGAGCTTCACCGCCGCCGGTGGTGCCAGCGGTGTCGCCATCCAGCAGGATGCGACGACGCCATCGGACAACGGCGGGCGCGGCTTTTCTCACCGCTTCGGCCTCAACGATCTGGTCAGCACCGGAACCGGCCCCAGCTTCGACACCGGCCTGACCTCCGCGACGAGCCACGGCATGACCGGCGAGATGACGCTGAGCCTGATTGGCCCGGCCAACCAGCGCGCCATCACGACCACGATCGACTTCGCGGCAATCGGCGGCACGGTCGGTGACATGGTGAACCAGCTCAACACCAACTTCTCCGGCCTTGTCAGTTTCACGCTGGATGGTGCGGGCAAGCTGACCGCGACACCGGCCTCTGCCGCCTCTGCCTTCCGCGTCGAGGTCCTCGCCGACGACAGCACCCGTGGCGCAACGGGGGTTTCCGCCTCCGACCTGTTCGGGTTGGGCAGCGCGGCGGTTGCCTCCGTCGCCTCCGGCTTCGGTGTCTCCAGCGCGGTTTCCGGCAACCCGGAAGGCATCGCCCTGGCCAGGGTCAATGCAGCGGGCACCCCGGCTGTCGGCATCGGCGACAATGCCGGCGCCATCGCGCTGCAGGATCTGGGCAGCACGGAAAGCCGCTTCGACGGTGCCGGTCGCCTGCCCGCCATGACGGCCACCCTGTCGGAGATCGGCTCGGAACTGCTGGGCCGGGTCGGACAGGCAGCCCGGGACATCTCCATCCGCGCCGAGGACCGCCTGGCGCTGCGCGACGAACTCAGTGAGCGGGTCAGCGAAGTCTCCGGTGTCAATCTGGATGAGGAAATGACCCGTCTCATCACCTTCCAGACGGCTTTCAACGCCTCCGCCCGCGTCATATCCGCGACGCAGGAGATGCTTGACGCCCTGCTCAGAATCTAGGGAAAGGGAGGCCACATACGATGCGTATCGGTTCCTTCGGCAACAGCGAAGCCATGATCCAGCAGATGCTGCGTCAGCAGACCGACCTGGTGGAAACCCAGCGTCAGGTCGCGACCGGCACGAAGTACAGTGATGTGAAGGGATTCGGGGCGGGTACGTCATCCCTGCTCAGTTCCCACTCCATCATGAACCGGCTGGACGGGTTCTACGAGAGCAACAAGTCCATCTCCGGTCGCCTGAACGCCTTCGACCACAGCCTGACGGAGCTGGAAGGTATCGGGAACCGCCTGCGCGACGCCCTGTTCACCGCCCGTGGTACCGGCGACGGAACCGGGCTGGTGACGGAGATCGACAGCCTGTTTCAGCAGGCCGCCTCCATCATGAACACCCGCTTCGAAGGCCGCTTCCTGTTCGGCGGAACGCAGAGCGACCAGCAGCCGCTGGCCATCGGGACCACGACGGAACTGCTCGCCACTGCCGAACCGCCCGCCGGGAACTTCTTCAACGATCAGGGCGATCCGAACAGCATCCGCCTGGACGAGCGCACGTCGGTCACCGTCGGCAGCACGGCCTCACAGGTCGGCCAGGACCTGCTGCATTCCATGCAGCGCATCCTGATGTTCGATGCCGGCACCCTGCCCGCCGGTGCAGGCGCCTTCGCCCCCGCCGGGGACCTGGACCAGCAGTTGACCAACGATCAGGCCGAGTTCCTGCAGAGCGAACTGGACCGTGTTCTGGGGGCCATCGACACGATGAAGACCGCCGCGACCGACAATGCGCTGAACATCCGCACCGTCGAGGACGTGCAGACCCGGATCGAGGACCAGAAGATCACCCTCTCCGAACTCATCGCCGACAAGGAAGACGCCGATCTCGGCGAAGCCGCCCTGCGCCTGAACCAGCAGCAGGTCGCCCTGGAAGCCAGCTTCCGCATGATCGCCCAGATGCGCCAGTTGAGCCTAGTGAACCTGCTGTAGAACGATCCATCAAGGATGGAACGATCCAGTTTGGATCGGTGAACACGCAGACACATGAGGACACCCCGTCGGTTCCGACGGAATGCCCTCACCTGTTATTTCCGCGTACTGACTGTCAGGCGAACAATACGCCGTTGGCAACCATCGGCATCGCGGTCACCTGGTCACCGGCCGCAGCCCGGATCGCGTTTGCCAGGGCCGGAGCCGCAGGCGGTGTTCCAGGCTCGCCGACCCCCGACGGAGCCTCCGCCGACCGGACGATATGCACATCGATCGCGCCGATGTCTCCGATCCGCAGTGGCTCGTAGTCGGGAAAGTTCGACTGGTCGACCACGCCCTGGGTCAGGGTGATCTCATCGCGCATTGCGTGGCCGATGCCATAGCCGACACCACCCTCGATCTGCGCCCGCACAACATCGGGATTGACTGCAATGCCGCAATCCACGGCGCAGGTCACCTTCTCGATCTTCACACCGCTGGTCGCGTTGCCGGAAATCTCCACGACCTCCGCAACATATGATCCGAAGGACTTGTGGACCGCGATGCCCTGGGACCGGCCTGCAGGGGCCTTGCCCCAACCGGCCTTCTCGGCGGCCAGTTTCAGCACCGCCGCCTTGCGGGCCTGGTCCTTGCCACCCTCCAGGTAGGACAGGCGGAACTCCAGCGGATCACGACCTGCGGCACGTGCGGCCAGATCCATCATGTACTCCATCGCGAAGGCGGTATGGGTATGCCCGACGGAGCGCCACCAGAGCGTGTCGGTGGCCTTCGGGGTATCGGTCAGTCCCACGTTCATGCCGGGAATGCGATAGAGCGTGTCGGACACCCCTTCCACCGAAGAATGATCCACGCCGTCGTGAACCACCATGGCCTCGAACGCCGTTCCCTTCATGATCGACTGCCCGGCAATACGATGTTCCCAGGCGATGATCTTGCCATCCGCATCCAGGCCGACCTTCACCCGGTGTCCGAATGCAGGCCGGTAGAACCCGCCGCGCACATCGTCTTCCCGCGACCATACCAGCTTTACCGGACGGCTGCGGTCGGTGACGGCGAAGGCCAGCGCGACCTCCACCTGGTAGTCTGCGCTGGGCGTCGCCCGGCGACCAAAGGACCCGCCTGCCAGCA
>CAXBNO010000161.1:0-6997 GCA_963976775.1 uncultured Kordiimonadales bacterium | reverse complement strand
AGCACGACCTCGGCCGGTGTGCCGATCTCCACCTGTCCGATCTCCCGCTCCGAGATGTTGCCGATGGCCAGGATCGGATCCTGATCGACAATCACGGCGACCGGATCACCAACCTTCAGGAACGCACCGAGTTGAACGGGACGGGAGGAGATAACGCCATCGAAGGGCGCCCGGACCGTCAGGTAGGCGATATCGACTTCCATGCTCATCCGCGCCGCCTTGGCGGCGTCCAGTGCTGCGGCACCGGCAACGACCTGGGTGTCGGCGCGGTAGCCCTTGGCATTGAGTTTCCGGTCGGCCTCGTACTCGATCTCGCGCTGCTTGATCAGGGCTTCGGTCTCGGCCAGGCGCGCGCTGCGGTCACCGGCGGCGAGACGGACGATCGGATCGCCCTTTGCGACCCGATCCCCCTTCTTGCGGTAGATCTGTTCGACCCTGCCCTGCGTCTGTGCCCGCACCTCCACGGTCCGAACCGACTCCGTCCGGCCGCGCACGGTGATCTGCACGGCATGAGGCGTGGATTCGCTGATCCGGGTACGGACGCTCGTCTTGTGGGCCTGGGGCTTGCTTGCCGCGGCTGCTGCGGGACTAGCCATGTCGGTTGATGAACTCGCTTCGGTTGCCGCGGACCCTTCCGATGCATTGGCGCTGTCCTGATTGCCGGGGTCATCATCGCCCAGTACGCCGGTCAGCAACCAGCCGACAGCGGCAACGGCAATGATTATCGCGATTAGGATGGATCGATTCACGTTCATTAACTCCGGGGCGGTCGTTTCAGTCTGCTGTGGCGCGGGCCATCAGGGCCTGTGCTTCGACGAGGTGGCGGTTTTCTTCCAGATAGTCGCGTTCTGCCCGGTACATGGCCTGGCCAAAGCCGCGCAGAAACCGGACGACATTGGGGGTGGCGGCCTCATCCATGCAGGTGTCGATTTTCTTGAGGTGGGCGTTGAGCCCGGCCAGTCGTTCGTCGATCAGGCCTGCAATGCGGGATGGGACCATCAGGTCGGAAAACATCATCATCGCCAGGAACTCGGAGCGGATGCGATCCTTGCGGGGCTTCTTCTGCAGCGCATCCATGAAGGCCATGCGTCCGGCGGAGGTAATGGAATAGACCTTCTTGTCGGGTCGCCCGTCCTGCACCTCCGCCTTGCAGGCGATCCAGCCGTCTTCCGTCATGCGGTTCAGGGCCGGATAGATCGACCCGAAACTCGCCTCGTAGAAATGACTGAGATCGTCCTCGAAAACCTTCTTGATCTCATAGCCGGTTGCATCGCGCATCGTCAGGATGCCGAGACAGAGGGTACGAATGTCCATCTTGCGGGTTCTCTTGGGTTGGGTTGGGATCGACCGCGGTTCACACAAAGCGATATATATTGAATTGATATATATGTTCAAGCGATAAATCGAAAATACAATCCAGAGGCGGACTTCCTTGACTCAATGCGAGAAATGATTGCGCCAGCCAATACACGACATGTATGTCAATGATGTTAAGGGTGCCGGAATCCGGGTTGGCCTGTTAAGGGCCCGGCAAGGTCGCTCTGCTAGAACTGATTTGCAATTCCAGTATCAGGTGAGCGCTGAATGGACACCCAGGTCTTCAGGGATCCGGATGACAAGGTGATGGGCAGCGCGGTGTTGCTGCAATTGCTGCGCTATTGGCGTGGACTTCTGCGAGACGGGCGGCTGCCGTCACGCACGGACCTGGCACCATCGGACATGATACCGCTGCTGCCCTGGCTGATGCTGATCGATGTTCTGGCCGCCGACACCTATCGCTATCGGCTTGTCGGTACGGGAATCGTGGGCCACGTTGGCTTTGACGCGACAGGCATGAACGTCGCCAGCGCCTACAAGGGGGGCAACTGGTCGGAAATCGCCAAGGACTACGCCTACGTCCTGCAACAGCGAAAACCCTGCCTGACCATCACGTCGGTATTCCTGAACCCGAACGATATTCTGCCTGTCACCTATCGCCGACTGTTGCTGCCACTGGCACGGGACGGCGTGAACACCGACATGTTCGTGGGTGCCATCCAGTTCGCGGACTGACGGGGCACGATGGTCATACGTCGCGGGTCGGGCGATGACCGACGATCGACACACGGCCACCGGAGCGGCTGTAGGGATAGTAGTCCCATGAAGCCTGGTGCTGCAGACAGCGATTGTCCCACATCACAAGTGTATTGGGCCGATAGCTGACACGGCACTGGATATCCAGCCGCTTCTCCACATGCCGGTACAGCATTTCGAGCAGCGACTGGCTCTCGAATTTTGTCAGCCCCTTGATGTGCGAAGTGAAGCCAGGGTTGACGTAGAGCAATTCCCGTCCGGTCTCCGGGTGCCGCACGACCACGGGGTGTTCATTGACCGGGTAGCCGCCCTCTGGTGGAACCGTGTTGTAGGCGCCCACGTAGGGAATGGCGCCATCGTGCACGGCCGTCTGCCCTCGCAGGAATTCCTGCATCGGACCGGAAAGGGTCTCGAAGGCGCGGTACATGCTGGCAAAGCAGGTATCGCCGCCACAGCCAACTTCCGGAATCTGCCGGATCAGCAGCATGGAGATGGACGGCGGGCGTTCGTCGCAGGTGACGTCGGCATGCCAGGCACCACCGGCGGTGTACTTCGAGTTGGCCGTTGTCCGGATGTCGAGAATCGCCGGATCGCTGCCACGGCTGTCCCCGGCGGACTGGTTCAGCGGGTGATCATCGGCCACCTTTCCACTGCTCTGCGCGGCCTTCTTGAGCGGATGAACATGCAGTTCGCCGAACAGGCTGCCGAACGCCTTGTGCTGTTCCTCGCTGATATTCTGGTCATGAAACGCCAGCACGTGATGGGCGAGAAAAGCCCGCTTCACTTCCGCCACCTGTTCTTCGACAAATGGCTTCGAAAGGTCCAGGCCATCGACCACCGCGCCAAGCACGGGAGTGATCGGGGTGACGGAGATGTGGTCGTAGCCTTCGGTCTTCCAGTGGTCCTGGTAGGTTACTGCGGGGCGCTGCATGGTCATGATCGGTTCCTCCAGATCGGGGCGGGCGACCCTTGCGGCATTGGTTCAGCCGTCTCTGTCGTCGCCCTAATTCGTGTGCATTATTCTAGCACAGGAGATCCTGTTCCGTGCTCTGTGTAAATCGCGGGGCAGCAGCTAGCCGGTCTTTGACCAGCTTGTCTGGCCGCGCTCCAGCAGGTTGGCCGAAGAGGCGTAGAGTGCCTTGGAGACGTAGGGGCGGATTTCCTCCGCCCGCTTGTGGCAGAGTTCGGCCTTGAGCTGCCGGGCTTCCTGTAGCAGGGCGTCGTCGCCCGGAGCCTGTGCCAGCAGGTCAATGACATGCAGGGCAAGCTGCGTCTCGCCACCTGCTGCCAGTTCCCTTGCCCGCGCGATGACGGCGGTCGGGTCGGTGATCGCGGATAGGATCGCCGCCTGGGCAGCATCGGGATGCGCGGGATGCAGGCTGGTCGGATTGCGGTCCCACCAGCCATTCTCCTCCCGACAGATGTCGCGCACCAGGTAGGATATCGCGCCATAGCGTTCGCGCATCCAGGTGTGGTCGAACAATGCGTCGGGGCAGTCCAGGTCGTGAATGATCTCCACGTCGCTCATGCCCCTGTTCATCCGCGCGACGACTTCGCGCCGCATCCAGCGCAGGGCTTCGGCGGTGATGGTCAGCCGTTCCCGAACCGCGTCCCTGCCTTCGACCACGGGACCGAATTCCTGGATCAGGACCGTCGCTTTCAGGTCGGCGAGCATGTCCAGCGTCTCGGCCCAGCGGATCGTGAACCGCTGTGTCCTCAGGGGGGTGCCGACATTGGGTATGGTGGTGCCGGGGAAGGCGGCACCCGCATAGAGAATACCGTCGCCCGGCAGCCAGAGCGCAATCACGTCGTCGGTTTCGGAGGGTGCCCAGAGGAGTTCGACACGGTCGTCACCGTCCCCGAGCACCAGCCGGTCTTCGAAGGTGCGGGTCGGATCGATCTGCTTCTCGCCGGCCGGTGAAATCCTGAGCTGGGGAAACTGCATGCCGTTGAGCGTGTTCTGAAGACCCGAGGTCTCGCGGTAGCGTGCGAACCGCCGTGCGACATTGGCATGGCCGATCAGCTCAGGTGCCGGATCGCCGCGCTCCGAAGCATGTTGCAGCCAGTCTGCGGCACCATCGTTGTAGCCCACGTGTCCATGGCTGTAGCAGATCGCCTTCACCGGAAGGTCCGACCAGTCCCGCAGGTACTGGATCATCCTGGCAGTCATGCCGCGCCCCGACCCGGAATCCACCAGCACGATACCGTCCGCCATCTTCACGGCCAGCGCGTTGCCCTGTGCGGGCAGGATCAGGACGTGATCGTTCAGTTCCCTGACCCCTACCGCCCCGCTGAGGATGTTCTTCGTCTTCGCATCCGCGTCGTCCTGCATGGTTCTCTCCCCGGAAAATTGATGCACTTGCATTAAACTGATCATATGCTTCCGATCAGGTCAATTCATCCCGGCCATGCACCGAACCTGCTGGCGATCCTTCTGCTTGACCCGTAGGGAAGCCGACTGGCTAATTGATGCAGCGGGCGGATTCTCCGCCAGCTTCGTTCTGGTGATTCATGCAGCAATTCGAGAGCAACGAGATTGTCACCTCGGGATCGCATCCGAGCTTTGACTTCGTGACCGTCCGCCACGGCGCGGACGTCGTCCACCGGGTCACCGTCACGGGCCCGTTCGACCTGCGGCGGCGCATCGTCATGTACGAGGAGACGCTGAAGGTCACCCCGAATTCACGCTATTTCTGCATCCTGGACAACAGCGCGGAGCACGAGAACGACTTTGCCTATGACGACATCCAGAAACTTGCGGAATGGCTCCGGGAGGAAGGGCTCACGTCAGTCTATGGGGTGACGATAACCAACGACCCGGGGTATCCGAACATGGTGCAGATCGTGACCGCCGTGCTGCATATCGTGGAGCTGGGCGGCACCGTGATCACCACCAGCGACCCGGAGGAAGCGGAGGCTTTCATCCGCGAGAATCTGGCCCTGGTTCAGCAGATGGATGCGGACGACCGGCAGAGATGAGGTCCGGAGAGCCGGCTCTCTTCGGGGCCTGAGGGCAGGACGCCTGACCATGCGGTGGCGGAGAGTTCGGCCCCTGCGGATCGCACAGAAAAAAGGCGCCGTCCCGGGGGGCAGCGCCTTTCGTCGTTCTGCATTCCAGCGGCGCGAGAGCGCCGTCGCGGATCAGCGCTTGGAGAACTGGAAGCTCCGGCGGGCCTTGGCCTTGCCGTACTTCTTGCGTTCCACCACGCGGCTGTCACGGGTCAGGAACCCGCCCTTCTTCAGTACGGGACGCAGGCCCGGCTCATAGTAGGTCAGGGCCTTGGAGATACCGTGACGCACGGCACCGGCCTGGCCCGACAGGCCGCCACCGGTGACCGTCGCGAAGACGTCGAACTGGTTGTCGCGGTTGGCCACATGGAACGGCTGGGCCACGATCTGGCGCAGCACGGGACGGGCAAAGTACACGTCAAGTTCGCGGCCATTGACGGAGAAACGACCGGAGCCCGGCTTGATCCAGACACGGGCAATGGCGTTCTTTCGCTTGCCTGTGGCGTAGGAACGGCCCAGGGCGTCGATCTGCGGTTCGACAGGTGCCTGCACCTCTTCGGGGACGACACCCATGGCATCGCCCAGATCGGAAAGATCGCCGACTGTGTTCTGTTCTTCAGACATGACGCGAACTACCTCGTATTCTTGCTGTTGAGCGCCTTGAGGTCGATGACCTCAGGCTGGGCACCGGCATGCGGATGCTCGGCACCGGCATAGACGCGCAGGTTCTTGAACTGCTGGCGACCCAGCGGGCCCTTCGGGATCATTCGCTCGATTGCCTTCTGCACCACCCGCTCGGGGAACTTGCCTTCCAGAATCTCGCGCGCGGTCCGCTGCTTGATGCCGCCAGGATGGCCGGTGTGCCAGTAGTAGATCTTGTCCTGCTTCTTGAAGCCGGTCATGGCGATCTTCTCGGCGTTGATGATGATGACGTAGTCGCCATCATCCATGTGCGGGGTGAAGCCGGGCTTGTGCTTGCCGCGCAGCCGACTGGCGACGAAGGCCGCCAGGCGACCCAGAACCACACCTTCGGCGTCGATCAGAATCCACTTCTTCTCGATATCTGCCGGCGTGGCGGAATAGGTTTTCATGATTGCTTGCCTCTCGCAGGTGCACCGGACGTACCGGTTCCTGATGAAACGTGTCTCGGAAGAGGCGCTTCTAGAGAGCGCATTTGTACACGTCAAGCGAAAAAACCGCTTTGCAAACAATGGCATCCATATGCGGTATTATTTGCACACATACGATTTCCCGTGCCGGAACAAGGGGATCAGGCGATACGCATCAGCCGCACATCGTCGATTGTTTGACCAATGCGGCTGGCCGCATCATTGGCGCGAAGGCGGTGATCAGGGTCATCAAGGTTCAGACGGACGAATTCCGCCAGTGTCCCGGCAAAGCCGAAGCTGTCCATGACATGTTGCTGCGCCTGCGTCTGTGGCACCTGGGCCAAGGGCAGCAACCGGCCTTCCGGGGCAAGTGCGCCGTGCAGGCTGATGTAGGCATGCAGCGGTGCCCGGGGATGATCGCCCTGTGCCGTGAACTCGAAGCCTTCCAGCGCGCAATAGGCATAGCCGGTACCGAGTGACTCCGTCTGATGCATGATCTGGAGCTGCAGGTCGGTGAGCCAGGTCACATGCACCCCGGCCCGGGCACCCTTGACCACCGCAAGTGTCGCGGGAACCGAACCATACCCTGTCACCCGTGCCGCGAAGACGGGCACGAGGTCGTGGATGATGCCGTAGGTCACCGGGACCTCGACCGCATCGCCGAACTTCTGCTGCAGCCGGTCCGGCGAGCCGTTGGAGCCGGAGGCGACGACCGCATGCAGGCCCGCAGGGTCGAAGGGTTCGGGTGGATGCAGCCCGCCGGCGCGAAACCGGTAGGCCCGGTGCGGCGGGTCGAAGGGGGATCG
>CAXBNO010000160.1:0-7027 GCA_963976775.1 uncultured Kordiimonadales bacterium | reverse complement strand
TGCTTGGGGAAGCCAGCGGCCTCATTGTAGCGCGCGGTGTCCGCCAGCGCGGGCCAGACGGCCTCCACCGGTTCGGCGAAGGTGTGGGAGAATGTGCGGGTGTAGATCTGACTCATGTAACCATTCTATTTGATTGGACCGATCCTGCTGCAAGGATATAGGGGCGAGGGTGTCAACAGATCACGAACGGGCAATCAGAAATGCGTGCGCAGGCGACTGACCAGGCAACTGACCAGGCAACTGATACAGGCACGGGCGAAAGCTTCCGCCGCGGCACCGCGCGTCGGGCACTGCCCCCGGCTGTCGTGAAGGAACTGACCCGGCAGGACGACGGACGCGCCTGGCGCGGGGTTGCGGAACTGGTGCTCTCCATCGCCGGTTTCATGGCCATTGCCCTGCTGTTGTGGCATCCGCTGGTGATCTTCGCCTGCATGATCCTGATCGCCACGCGGCAGCAGGCCTGTTTCGTCATTGCGCATGATGCGGCGCACTACCGGCTGTTCAGCCACCGCGCACTGAATGACCTGGTCGGACGCTTCTTCGGCATGATCGTCGGCATCTCGATGCCGGCCTATCGCGTGGTTCACCGGCTGCACCACAATCACCTCTACGAACCGCAGGATCCCGATATCCCGATCCATGCCGGATACCCGCGCGGTCGCGACTACCTGTTCCGCAAGCTGACGCGCGACCTCCTCGGCCTGACAGCCTTCAAGACCTATCGCTATTTCTTCGGCAATCCGGCGATC
This sequence comes from uncultured Kordiimonadales bacterium, assembly GCA_963976775.1. GTDB lineage: Bacteria > Pseudomonadota > Alphaproteobacteria > Minwuiales > Minwuiaceae > Minwuia. Next base: position 6,278 of record CAXBNO010000160.1, on the reverse strand, counting down.
AATACCGATCAGGGCACCGGAGAGGGCAGCCGACCACTCGACGATACCTCGCCGCGCCTGCGCGCGGCGGCGCGGGCCGACCGCTGGTGGGTGCTGGGGTTTCACGTGGCCGCCCCGTTGCTGGCACTGTCAGGCGGGGTCTTCACGGAATATCTGCTGCTCTGGGCGCTGCCGCTGGTCACCTTCCTGCAGCCGCTGCTGCGCCTGCGGGCGATATGCGAACATGGCGCGGTCCCTGACACCACCTCTCCGCTGCGGGCCGCGCGAACGAACACGGGTCACCCCGTGCTGATGTGGCTGTTCTTCCCCTGCAACGTCCATTTTCACGTTGAACACCACATGTATCCGGCCATCCCCTTCTACAATCTGCCTGCCGCGCACCGCGCCATGCGCGCCCATGGGCTGGCGGCGGAGGCAGAGGTGCGCGAGGTCGGCGATACCCTTCGGCGTGTCATGGCCGATCCGGTGCGAAAGTCTGCGCAAGCCTGATTTCTTACGGGCCGGAAATCATCTAAGGTCCGCCGCAATGACGGATCATTCACACAGCCCGACGCCTTTCCAGCGCAGCCTGCCCAACCTGCTGACCGGGTTGCGCGTGGCGGTCATCCCGCCACTGGTGATCGCCTTCTTCCTGCCCGATCCCTGGCGCGCCTGGCTGCCGCTGGTGCTGTTCGTGGTGGCCAGCGTCACCGACTGGCTGGACGGCAATCTCGCCCGGCGCTGGAATGCGGGCAGCAAGCTGGGCCAGTTCATGGACCCCATGGCCGACAAGCTGCTGGTGGTCGCGGTCATCATCATGCTGGTCAGCTTCGGCACCATAGGCGGCTGGCACGTGGTTCCCGCCATCGCGATCCTGTGCCGGGAAATGTTCGTCTCCGGCCTGCGCGAATTCCTGGCCTTCCGCCAGATCGAGGTGCCGGTGAGTCGGCTGGCCAAGTGGAAGACCGCCACCCAGATGGTCGCGCTGACCGTCCTGCTGCTGCCGTTTCAGGCAGCATTGCTGCCCGGCCTGGTGCTGTTCTGGATCGCAGGCTTCCTGGCGCTCCAGACCGGCCTTGCCTATCTGAGTGCCGCCGGGCCGCAGTTCCGGGACGACACTCCATGACCGCGCGCAACGTACTGGGCATTGCGGGATGGAGCGGATCGGGCAAGACGACCCTGATCACGCGCCTGATCCCGGCGCTGGTGGCAAAGGGCCTCAGCGTCTCCACCATCAAGCATGCGCACCACAGCTTCGATATCGACACGCCGGGCAAGGACACCTGGCGTCATCGGGAAGCCGGGGCCAGCGAGGTCCTGATCTCGTCCCGCGCCCGGCTGGCCCTGATGCGGGAGATGCGCGACGCGCCGGAGCCGGAGCTGGACGACCTGCTGCAGCGCCTGGCCCCGGTCGATCTGGTGCTGGTCGAAGGCTACAAGTCGGCGGGCCACCCGAAGATCGAGGTGCATCGCGCCGCCACCGGCAAGCCGCCGCTCTATCCCGATGATGCAACGGTACTGGCTGTCGTCAGTGATGCCATCACCCGGGCGGACGGGCGACCGGTCTTCGCCCTCGACGCCATCGACGAGATTGCCGCCTTCGCGGCATCGCGGGTGCCGGCATGAGCCAGATCAGTGACGACTGCTTTGCCTTTGGCGGCCCCCTCATGATCGCGGACGAAGCCACAGCGCGGATCGCCGCCAATGTGCCCGCAGTCACTGCCGTGAAACACATGGAACTGAAGCACGCGGCGGATCACGTGCTTTACACCGACACCACCGCGCTGAGCGCGTCTCCGCCCGTCGACAATGCTGCCGTCGATGGCTATGCCTTCCGGTTCAGTGACTGCGCGGCGGATGGGGCGGCGGTGCTGACCGTCTTCGGCCAGTCTGCCGCCGGGCATCCGCTGGACCGGGCCATCGCGCCCGGAACCGCCGTTCGCATCTTCACCGGGGCCGTGATGCCGGAAGGTGCCGACACCGTGGTGATGCAGGAAGACGTCAGCCTGGAGGGTTCGCGGGTACGGATTCCGGCGGGACTGAAGGCCGGGGCCAACCGCAGGCGCGCGGGCGAGGACATCGCGGCGGGCGAGACCCTGCTGCGGGCGGGCGCGCGGCTGGGTCCGGCGCAGGTCGCCCTGCTGGCGGCGGGCGGTCTGACGTCGGTCGATGTCCACGAGCGCCCCCGTGTGACCATCTTCTCCACCGGGGACGAGATCCACCGGCGGGGCGGGGCGCAGGTTCCCGGTCAGGTGCATGATGCCAATGGCCCCATGCTGACCGGCCTGCTGCAGCGGATCGGGATCGTGGCCGTGGACGGCGGCATACTGGCCGATGATGCGGAGGCGGTGCGACAGGCGCTGGCAAAGGCCGCGCAATCGTCCGATCTGATCCTGACCTCCGGCGGTGTCTCGACCGGGGACGCGGATCATGTCAGGAACGTCGTGAGCGCGCTTGGGGCGGTGCATCTGTGGCGTCTGGCGGTCAAGCCGGGGCGTCCGCTGGCCTTCGGTCATGTCGCGGGGCGCGCCTTCGTCGGCCTGCCGGGGAACCCGGTGGCGGTCATGGCGTGTTTCCTGATGTTCGTGCGCCCGCTGCTGGACCGGCTGGAGGGTGCACCGCCGAAACCGCTGCGCCGCTGGCCGGTCCGGTCGGGTTTCACAATGAAATCCAAGCCTGACCGGCGCGAGTGGCTGCGCGGTACACTGGCCATGGACGACAGCGGCGAACTGGTCGCCAGCCGCTATCCGAAACAGGGTTCCGGCGTGATACATTCGCTGACCGACAGCGACGGCCTGATCGAGGTCGGGGAAGAAGTGACGGCGGTCGCGCCCGGCGATAGGTTGGGCTTCATCTCGTTCCGGGAGGCGATCTCTTGAAACTGCTCTATTTTGCCTGGGTGCGGGAACGCACCGGGATACATGAGGAAACCTGGAGCCTGCCGGAGGGCGTGACCACCGTGCGCGGCCTGATCGGCGCGCTGTCCGGCCGCAGCCCCGGCTTCGCCCATGCCTTCGCCGACCTGAAGCAGATCCGGGCGGCCGTGAATCAGGAAACCGCCAGGCTCGACGATCCTGTCAGCGACGCTGACGAGGTTGCCTTCTTTCCCCCCATGACGGGCGGCTGAACCATGACAGTGCGTGTGCAGCGCGAAGACTTCGATCCGGGCGCGGAGCTGGATGCCCTGCTGGCCGGTCGCAAGGACATCGGCGGTGTGGTCAGCTTCGTCGGCCTGGTGCGCGATTTCAGCGACGCCCGCAATGTCGGCGCCCTGACGCTGGAGCATTATCCGGGCATGACCGAGAAGGCGCTGGCTGTCATCGAGGCCGAGGCACTGTCGCGCTTCGACATCCAGGCCAGCCTGATCGTGCATCGCCATGGTCGAATGGAACCGGGGGAACGGATCGTGCTGGTGATCACCGCCTCCGCCCACCGGGGGGAAGCATTCCGGGCCAGCGAGTTCCTGATCGACTGGCTGAAGACCCGCGCCCCGTTCTGGAAGTCCGAGGATACGCCCGAGGGGCCGCAATGGGTGGAAGCGCGCGCGGTAGACGATGCCGCGACGGAGCGCTGGTCATGACGGAGCATGAGGGCGAACGGATCGCCAAGCGTCTTGCCCGCGCCGGGGTCGCCAGCCGACGGGAAGTGGAACGGATGATCGAGGCCGGGCGGATTTCGGTGAACGGCAAGCGCCTCACCTCACCGGCCCTGAACGTCACGCCGGAGGATACAATCCTGGTGGACGGCAAAGCGGTTGCCGCTGCCGAACCGACCCGCATCTGGCGCTACTACAAGCCTGCCGGACTGGTCACCAGCGCCAGTGACGAACAGGGGCGGTCAACGATCTTCGATCATCTGCCCAAGCGCCTGCCCCGCGTGATGAGTGTCGGGCGGCTGGACCTGAATTCGGAAGGCCTGCTGTTGCTGACCAATGACGGCGGCCTGAAACGGGCGCTGGAACTGCCCGCGACCGGCTGGGTGCGGCAGTATCGCGCCCGCGCCTTCGGCACGCCGGAGCCGGAACGGCTGGCGCGTCTGGCCGACGGCATCCGCGTCGACGGCGAACAGTTCGGCCCGATCCAGGCCACGATCGAACGGCAGGCGGGCCGCAACTGCTGGCTGCTGGTCGAACTGGCGGAGGGCCGGAACCGGGAAGTCCGGCGCGCGCTGGAGGCGGCGGGCCTGACCGTCAACCGGCTGATCCGCACCCGCTACGGCCCCTTTGCGCTGGACAAGCTGCAACGCGGCGAAGTCACCGAGGTTCCGGGCTTCGAGCTGCGCAAGGCCGTACGCGGCTTCTTCGGGATCCAGCGCGACGGCAGCCGGGGCTGAACCGTCATGCGCATCATTGCCGGAACCATGCGTGGACTGAAGCTGGCGGGTGGTGACGACCGCACCATCCGCCCCACCGCCGACCGCACGCGGGAGGGACTGTTCAATGTCCTGGCCCACAACAGCCGTTTCCGGACAGGTCATGGCGGTCCCTGCCCCGTCGGCTGTACCGTGCTCGACCTGTTCGCCGGGTCCGGCGCGCTGGGGCTGGAGGCCCTGTCGCGAGGCGCGGAGCGCGTGACCTTCGTAGAGAAAGCCGAAACATCACTGACAGTGCTGAAACAGAATATCGCGCGCGCCCGGGCGGCGGACAGCACCCGGATCATCCGTCGCGATGCCCTGAAGCCCGGACGCCCGCCTGTCGCCCATGACCTGATCCTGATGGACCCGCCCTATGGCCAGGATCTGGCCGCGACTGCACTGGGCGCGGCCAGGGACGACGGCTGGCTGACCGCTGCGGCATTCGTTGTCGTGGAGACAGACGGGACCGACCCGTTCGCGTGGCCGGAAGGTTTCACCGCCATCGACCGGCGCAAGCATGGCCGCGCCACCCTGCATTTCGGGCAGGCCGACTGAGGACGCTACGTCTTGCGCCTTGCCTGCAGCGCCGCGAGGGGGATCGAGAAGGTGGCTATCAGCGCCAGTACCAGACAGATCCAGATCATCACGTCATAGCCACCCAGCCCCCAGAGCCAGGCTGCGGCGAGTGGTGCAATGGCATAGCTGGTCATGGTGATGGCCGCGATGGTACCGGAAATCGCGCCGAAACCCTCCCGGCCCAGCAGTTCGGCAGTGACCACCGGGCGGGTGATGGAATTGACGCCGACCCCGGCCCCCTGCAGCACGACGAAGACCACGATCAGCGCCGGGGCCGCCGCCGTGCCGAGCAGGGCCAGCGCCGCCACCGCCATGGCCCCGAAGGCGAAGGAGGTGATGCGGACCATGGAGATATGCCGCTCCGCCGCCATCATCGCCAGCCGCCCCGCCACCTGCATCGGCCCGACCATTGAGGCGGCCAGAACAACGGTTTCAGGCGCCAGTTGCTGTTCCTGCAACAGGGGCATCAGATGGTTGATCATCATGCCGTGGTTCATGGTGATGGCAGCGAAGGCCAGCGCGATGAACCAGAAGGCGGGGCGTGCGATCAGCCGGACCGGCGGCGCGGTACCCGGTTCCTTCGCAGACGGCGGGATGAACGGCAGCGCCCGCTCGATCCGCCCCGTCGCGATCCAGGTCAGCGGCACGGTGATCAGCAGGATCAGCACGGCAAAGACCATGATGCTGAGCCGCCAGCCCCCGACCTCCGCAATCGCGAAGGCGGTGGGGAAGGAGACCGTGCCCGCGAAGCCCGCCACGAGCGAGATCAGGGTGATCGGTCGCTTCGCCTCCGCGCCATAGTGATGCGTGATGAAGGCAAAGCAGGGTTCGTAGAGGGAGGCCGCCATGGTGCAGCCCAGCAGGATCCAGACCGCGAGAAACTGCGCTTGGGTCTGCACCTGCGACAGCACCAGCAGCAGGATCGCCGCCGCGACCGGGCCGAACGTCAGCAGATAGCGCCCCCTGCCCCGGTCGATCAGCCGTCCGACGAAAGGGGCGAAAGCGGCGGAGGCTATCAGCGCCAGGGTCAGCCCGGCGGACAGGTCGGACTTGGACCAGCCCAGATCCGCCTCCCACCGTGCCAGCAGTCCGGCAAAGCTGTAGAAAACCCCGGCCCAGACGACAGTCTGGGCGATGGCGAGCGGCAGGATCGCCCTGCGCCATGGCAGGACCGGCGTCACGCGCTGTCGGCTCCGGTGACCTCGGCGCTCGGGGCATCGATCCGCCAGGTGGTGCCGGACGCGCTGTCCTCCAGCACGACACCCCGCGCCGCAAGCTCATCACGGATGGCGTCGGCACGGGCGAAGTCCCGCCCCTTGCGGGCCGCCTGCCGCTCCGCGATCAGTGCCTCGACTTCCAACTCGTTTGAA
>CAXBNO010000159.1:0-7082 GCA_963976775.1 uncultured Kordiimonadales bacterium | reverse complement strand
GTCCGCCCGCCGCAAGCTGGCGCTGAAACAGCGGCACCACGGAACCGGTGGACCCCAGGACATTGCCGAAGCGCACCGTGACGAAGCGCGGCGCGCCACCCGCACGGGCGCATTCGATATCCAGTGCCTGCGCATAGGCTTCGGCCAGCCGTTTCGTCGCCCCCATGACATTTGCCGGGTTCACGGCCTTGTCGGAGGAAATCAGCACCACGACACCCACGCCATGCGCACAGCAGGCATCGGCGACATTCCGCGTGCCGATGACGTTGGTCAGCACGCCTTCCTCGATATTGCCCTCCACCAGCGGCACATGTTTCAGGGCGGCGGCGTGAAACACGATCTCCGGTGTAAAACCGGCTATGACACCGTTCATCCGGTCCGCATCCCGCACATCCGCCAGCGTCATGTGGCGGCGCAACTCGGGCCAGCGCTCGGACACCTCCATGTCGATGGTGTAGAGCGCGAACTCCGACAGATCGACAAGCGCCAGTTCGGACGGGCCAAGCTCGGCCACCTGTCGCACCAGTTCGCTGCCGATCGACCCGCCCGCGCCGGTCACCAGCACGCGGCGGCCGGTGATCAGCCCCTGCATCGCCGCGCGATCCAGCCGTTTCTGCGGGCGGCCCAGCAGATCCTCCACCTGGACCTGGCGAACTTCGATGCGGCTGACGCCGACCCCGGTCTCCAGCGCCCCCATGTCCGGCACCCGGCTGAGCGGCAGGCCGATCTTCTCCGTCCGTTCCAGCAGATCGTGCAGCAGTTCCGGGTTCAATTCGCGCTTGGTGACGATGGCACGCTGCGGACGGCGGTGCCTGGCCTCCAGCGCGGCAACGACGGAGGCCATGTCGTCCAGCCCCCCCATGACCGGCACCCCGCGAATGGACCGCCCGACCCGCTTTGCCGACTCATCCAGAATGCCGACAGGACGATAGCTGGTGGTGCCGCGATCCACCTCCCGCAGGAAGAGTTCCGTCCCCGATCCGGCGCCGATCAGCAGCACCGGCACGGCCTCCCCGCGCGTCTTGCGTGCCAGGCCGAGGGAGCCAAGTCCGCCCTCCACCCGCAGCCGCAGCATCAATCGCGGCCCGGCAAGCAGCGCCACCAGCAGGATGTAGTTGATGAAGGGCACCGTGCGCGGCAGCGTGTCGAGCCGGTTGTAGGCGAACAGGACCAGATAGGAGAAGAGCACCACGATGGCGGTCGCCTGCAGGATCTTCACCAGATCCCGCATCGAGACATAACGCCAGACAGCGCGATGCAGACCTAACAGGGCGAAGACAACCAGCGACAGCGGCACCAGGACCAGCGTCGCCTCCAGCCACATGTGCGACGTGATCTCGTAGCCGCCCAGACCGTAGCGCAGGATCATCGCCCCGATGAAGGCCATCGGCGCAGCGGCCACGTCCCAGGCAAGACTCATGTAGGGTTTGAAACGCAGACGCATCAGCGCGGATATCCCGGAAAAGCGGCGATTCACGCTTCTTATCACGCGAAAGATGATTGGTGAAACATCAGCCACTTGACGCAGCCGGTCGACGGGGGCCAATCGCCGCATCGCTTGCCGCCTTTCTGTCCCGATGATAGGTACACCGCGCGGCGGCAATGTTCCGGCGCAGGCCTGATTTCATGACCGGGAAGAGAATGCCATGTCGTTGGACAAGGACACCGTGCGGCGCGTCGCCAGACTGGCGCGGATCGAGGTGGCGGAGGATCGGCTGGAGGCCCTGGGCCAGGAGCTGAACCAGATCATCGGCTTTGTCGAGCAACTGGACGAGGTGGACACGTCCTCTGTGGCCCCCATGACCTCGGTCGCGAAGCAGAAACTGCGCTGGCGGGCCGATGAGGTCACCAGCGGCGGACAGGCAGACAAGGTGACGGCGAATGCGCCGTCATCCGACATGAATTTCTTCGTGGTGCCGAAGGTGGTCGAATAATGGCAGCGAACAGTGAACTGACCGGCCTGACCCTGGCCCAGGCGCGCGACGCTTTGGCGAAGGGCGAGACAACCAGTGTCGAACTGACCGGGGCCTATATCGACGCGATTGCCTCCGCACGTTCCCTGAACGCCTTCGTCACCGAGACACCGGAGAAGGCAATGGAGATGGCGAAGGCCTCCGACGCGCGGCGTGCGTCCGGCACCGTCGGCGCGATGGAGGGCCTGCCGCTGGGCATCAAGGACCTGTTCTGCACGAAGGACGTTCTGAGTACGGCCAGCAGCCACATCCTCGACGGCTTTCAGCCGCCCTATGAGTCCACCGTGACCCAGAACCTGTGGAACGCTGGCGCGGTCATGCTTGGCAAGCTCAACATGGACGAGTTCGCCATGGGCTCGTCCAATGAGACCAGCTACTACGGCCCCGTTGCCAACCCCTGGCGCCCTGAAGGCGACAACCGCACCTTCGTGCCCGGTGGCTCGTCGGGCGGATCAGCCAGTTCCGTGGCGGCGGAGATCGTGGTGGCGGCGACCGGCACGGACACCGGCGGCTCCATCCGCCAGCCTGCATCCTTCACCGGCATTGTTGGTGCCAAACCGACCTATGGCCGCTGTTCGCGCTTCGGTGTCGTGGCCTTTGCCTCCTCGCTGGATCAGGCCGGGCCGATGACACGCACCGTGCGGGATGCGGCGATCATGATGGGGTCGATGGTGGGCTTCGATCCGATGGATTCCACCTCCGTCGACATGCCGGTCCCGGACTTCGAAAGCGCGCTGACCGGGGACATCCGCGGCCTGAAGATCGGCATTCCGGCGGAATACCGCATCGACGGCATGCCGGCGGAGATCGAGAAGCTGTGGCAGCAGGGTGAAGCCTGGCTGCGCGATGCGGGCGCGGAGATCGTGCCGATCAGCCTGCCGCACACCAAGTATGCCCTGCCGGCCTATTACATCGTCGCCCCGGCAGAGGCCTCATCGAACCTGGCGCGCTACGACGGCATGCGCTTCGGCCTGCGGGTCGAGGGCCGGGACCTGACGGAGACCTACGAGAAGACACGGGCGGAGGGCTTCGGGGCGGAGGTCCAGCGCCGGATCATGATCGGCACCTATGTGCTGTCTGCAGGATACTATGATGCCTACTACCTGAAGGCGCAGAAGGTCCGGACCCTGATCGGACAGGATTTCGAACAGGCCTTCGGGCAGGTGGACGCGATCCTGACCCCGACCGCACCGTCCGCTGCCTTCGCGGCGGGGGAGAAGTCGGGTGATCCGATCGCCATGTATCTGAACGACGTGTTCACGGTCCCCGCCTCCATGGCCGGGCTGCCGGGCATGTCGGTACCGGCGGGCCTGTCGGACAGCGGCATGCCGCTGGGGCTGCAGGTGCTGGCCCCGGCCTTCGACGAGATGACCATGTTCCGTGTGGGGGGCGTGCTGGAAACTGCCGCCGCCTTCTCCGCACGACCCAACAAGTGGTGGCTGGCATGAGAGAGATCCCGACCAATCCGGACAACCTGATTGCGGGCGAGACCGGTGACTGGGAAATCGTCATGGGTCTGGAGATCCATGCCCAGGTATCATCGAACGCCAAGCTGTTCTCCGGCGCCTCGACCGAGTTCGGTGCCGACCCCAACAGCCAGGTCAGCTTCGTCGATGCGGGCCTGCCCGGCATGCTGCCGACGATCAACGAACGCTGCGTCGAGCAGGCGGTGCGCACCGGCATGGGCCTGAACGCGGAGATCAATCTCCATTCCGTGTTCGACCGGAAGAACTATTTCTACCCGGACCTGCCGCAGGGCTATCAGATCAGCCAGTTCAAGCAGCCCATTGTCGGGCGCGGCATGGTCACCATCGAACTGTCGGACGGCACCACGAAGGAAATCGGCGTGGAACGGCTGCATCTGGAACAGGATGCAGGCAAGAGTCTGCATGACCAGCATCCGTCCCAGACCTATGTCGACCTGAACCGCTGCGGCGTGGCGCTGATGGAGATCGTCTCCGACCCCGACATGCGCTCGGCGGAGGAGGCCTCCGCCTATGTGGAGAAGGTGCAGCGCATCGTGCGCTATGTCGGCTCCTGCGACGGGGTGATGGCGGAGGGGTCGTTGCGGGCCGACGTCAATGTTTCCGTGCGCCGCCCGGGCGGGGAACTCGGCACGCGCTGCGAGATCAAGAACGTCAATTCCATGCGTTTCATCCGCCAGGCCATCGAGTATGAGGCCCGCCGCCAGATCGAGATTCTGGAGGATGGCGGCACCATCCATCAGGAAACCCGGCTCTACGACCCGAACAAGGGCGTCACCCGCTCCATGCGGTCGAAGGAGGAAGCGCACGACTATCGCTACTTCCCCGATCCCGACCTGCTGCCGCTGGAGATGGAACAGGAATGGGTGGATGCGATCCGCGCCAGCCTGCCGGAACTGCCCGATGCCAAGAAGGCACGCTTCATGGCCGACTTCGGCCTGTCCGAATATGACGCCCGGACGCTGGTGTCAGACCGGGAGTCCGCCGACTACTACGAGGCCGTGGCCAGCGGGCGCGACCCGAAGCTGTCGGCCAACTGGGTGACGACGGATCTGTTCGGATATCTGAACCGTACCGGCATCAACATCGCCGAGAGCCCCATCAAGGCAGCACAGCTCGGCCAGTTGATCGACCGCATCGTCGACAGGACCATTTCCGGCCGCATCGCCAAGGAAGTGTTCGAGGTGATGTGCGAGACCCACCAGGACCCGGACGCGATCATCGCGGTGAAGGGCCTGAAGCAGGTCACGGACGAGGGCGCGATCACGGCGGTCGTCGATCAGGTGATCGCGGAGAACCCGGAAAAGGTGGCCGACGTGCAGGGCGGCAAGGAAAAGCTGCTCGGCTGGTTCACCGGTCAGGTCATGAAGCTGTCAGGCGGCAAGGCCAACCCGCAGGCCGTCAACAAGATCCTGCGCGAGAAGATCCTGGGCGACTGACCCGTACCTCTATCGACGCCGTGCCCGGGCGTGACCCGGATGCCCAGTGCCGAGAACCGGCCTCGCGGATCAAGTCCGCGAGCGACGTGATGGGAGTGGACGCGGAGGCACCCTTGTCACCACCTCACCGACGCCTTACCCGAGCTTGACCCGGGTATCCAGGGTGCCGTAGCGGCATCGGCGATCTACCCCGCAGCCTTGGTCTTGTCGCGATAGAGCTGATACAGCTTCTGCACCTTCGGGGCGGCGAGGTGGGCGATGTAGGGCTGGGTCGGGTTCCGGGCGGCGTAGTTCTGGTGGTAATCCTCTCCGTCGAAGAAGGTGTCCAGCGGTTCCAGCACCGTGGCGATGGGCTGGTCGAAGACTCCGGCTTCGTTGATCTGCGCGATATAGGCCTCCGCCACACGTTTCTGTTCGTCATCCAGCCAGAAGATGGCGGAACGGTACTGGCGACCGATGTCGTTGCCCTGCCGGTCCTTCTGGGTCGGGTCGTGAGCCACGGCGAAGAATATCTTCAGCAGTTCGCCATAGCTGATCAGGTTCGGGTCATAGCGCACCTCGATCACTTCCGCATGGTCGGTGCGACCGCTGCAGACGCTGCGGTAATCGGCGGTTTCCGCCGTTCCGCCCGCGTAGCCCGAGACCACCGAATGCACCCCCTTCAGTTCCAGATAGACCGCCTCCACGCACCAGAAGCAGCCGCCGGCGAGGATCGCGATCTGCTCGTCCTCCGTTGGTGCGACATCGATCGCCGGGTCCGGAAAATCCTTCGACACCACACCAAAGGCACCGTCGTCGCGCCTGCTGCCGAATAGAGCCATGATCCGTTCCTCCGTTGGCGTTTCAGTGTCCCCTGCAGGTGGTCCCCGCCGGAGCGATTGTCAAACCGCTCAGCCGCTCAGCCGTCCAGCAGCTTCCTCAGTTCGCCCTTCTGGATCTTGCCTGTCGCCGTCATGGCGAAGTCCTCCACGAAGCGGACAAGGCGCGGGGCCTTGTAGCCGGCCATGTTCGCGCGGCAGTGCGCCTGCACCGCCTCCACGGTCAGCGACGAACCAGGCTTGCACAGGATGAAGGCGCCCACTTCCTCCCCGAACAGCTTGTCAGGCACGCCGATGACGGCGCAGAGCGACACCTCCGGCAGCATGTAGAGCACGTCCTCCACCTCGGTGGAGTAGATGTTCTCCCCGCCGCGGATGATCATGTCCTTGGCCCGGTCCACCAGAAACAGGTAGCCGTCCGCGTCGCGATAGCCCAGGTCGCCCGTATGCAGCCAGCCGCCGCGCAGGGTCTCCGCGGTCGCTTCCGGGCGGTTGAGATAACCGACCATGTTCTGCGGTCCCCGGCTGACCAGTTCACCCACCGTACCCTGCGGAACCTCGCGGTCCTGATCGTCAACCACCCGCAGTTCGCTGCCGGGAATGGCCAGCCCGACGGAGCCGATCTTCCTGAAGGCTTCCGCCGACGAGAGTGCCACCAGCATCCCCGTGCTTTCCGTCTGGCCCATGCAGTGGACCAGCCCTGCATTCGGATACATGTCCTGCACCGCCTGCAGCCGGTCCATGGCCATGGGTGCGGCACCGAAGCCGATCATCCGCACGTGACTGAAGTCCAGTTCCTGCTTCAGCGGATGCTGTTCCATCATCAGCAACTGGCTCGGCACCGCGAAGAAGGCGTCGATCCGGTCTTCGGCGATCACGCGCATCGTGCGCTCGGTCTGATAGCTGTCGATGATCAGGGTCGCGCCAAGGGTCAGGGTCACCAGAAAGAAGACATGGCTGGCGATGTGAAACATCGGGGTACAGGCGAGGAACCGCATGTCGGTGCCGGGATACTCCCAGGCTTCCGGCATCATCAGCGCACCGGCGATCAGGCTGTGATGGGTATGGATGACACCCTTGGGCGTGCCCGTGGTGCCGGAGGTATAATAGATCGCGGCATGGTCATGCACATCGATGCCACTGCTCGGCTGCCAGTCACCGGCATCGGGCGGCGGCGGGTCACGGTCCACCACGAAACGCGGCGGAGACCGTTCCGCCAGGGCCAGTGCGGCATCTATCAGATCATCGAAGCGACTTTCCTGGACGAAGAGCACCGGAACCGAATCCTGCACCATGAAGGCCAGTTCGCGGGGTACCAGTTTCGGATTGATCGGCACCGCAACCGCCCCGGCGGCGAGGATCGCCAGG
>CAXBNO010000158.1:0-7105 GCA_963976775.1 uncultured Kordiimonadales bacterium | reverse complement strand
CGGGCATGCCGTAGACGGCGGCCATGGAGGAGATGTTGACGACCTTGCGGACGACCCGTCGCCCCTCCGCGCTTTCCGCCCTGAAACGTTCGCGAAAATGCGGCTGGGCCGCGCGCAGGATGCGGATCGGCGCGCCCGCATGGACATCGAGCATGGCCGCAATCTGCTCATCCGTCTGATTCTGGATCGTCGAGTTCCAGATGTAGCCGGCATTGTTGACGATGATGTCGAGGCCACCCAGCGCATCCAGCGCACCGCCGACCAGTTCGTCGGCAAACCCCTCTCCGGTGACCGATCCGGCAAGCCCTGCCGCCACGCCTCCGGCGTCACCGATGGCCTGGATCACGTCCTGCATCGGTTCGGCATCCAGGTCATTGGCGAAGACCCGCGCCCCCTCGGACGCCAGCTTCATCGCCACCGCGCGGCCAATACCGCGCCCTGCGCCGGTTACCAGCGCCACCTTGCCTGCCAGTTTCACCATCTCGTCCCTCCCCGGAATTGCCCCCCAGCATTCCCCATCCGGCGCGGGTACGCAATTCGGCAGCGCGCATAGCATGACTGCTGAGAACCCGGCAGCGCAAATGGAGTAGGGATGATGTCCGCACCAGCCAGTCGACGTTTCAGCCTGATCGCCCTGCCGACTGCACCTGCACAGCGACCGTGGCTGGTGATCTTCATTGATCCCGCCAGACCTGCTCCCGGCGCAAAGCTCCGGGTCCGGCTGCTCCACCTGCTCCTGCGTCCGCTGCGCCGCGGTTTCCGGCACGTCATGGCCATCAGCCCGGACGGGCCGGATCACCGCTGGCTGATGGTCAATCCGGCGAGCGACGCTCTCGCGGTCGGCTGTCTCCACAGCACCAGCGTGGTCAACGAACTGAGGGCTGCCGTGGCGGACGGACGGGCACGGGTCATGGCGGTCAACGGAGGGCAGCCAACGACGTGGAAATTCCGGGGCCTGTTCACCTGCGTCGCCACGATCGCACACCTGACCGGAACCGAAGCAGGTCCCTTCACCACACCCTGGCAGCTCTATCGGCGCATGAAGGAAAGCCAGAAACCGCTCTGATCAGTCCCTGGTCCAGTCCCGCCTGTCGGGATCGAAGTTGCGTTTCAACCCGCGCCAGCAGTCGAAATAGCGCTCCTGGCGGGTGGGCAGGTCAGAGGCATAGCGGGTCAGATGCTGGGGCAAGCGCGTCTCGAACATGAACGCCATGGTATTGCCCAGCTTCTCCGGCGTGAGCTCCTTCCACGACGCACCGTTGAAGGCATCATGATCCGGTCCGTGCGGCAGCAGGCAATTGTGCAGCGACATGCCGCCGGGGACGAACCCCTCCGGCTTCGCATCATAGACGCCATGGATCAGTCCCATGAATTCCGACATGACATTCATGTGGTACCAGGGCGGGCGGAAGGTATTCTCCGCCACCAGCCAGCGCGGCGGGAAGATCACGAAATCGACGTTGGCCGTACCCGGTTCACTGGTGGGCGAGGTCAGGACCGTGAAGATCGACGGGTCCGGATGGTCCACCAGAATGGCCCCGACAGGGGCGAAGCGGTCGAGGTCGTACTTGCAGGGGGTGCAGTTGCCGTGCCAGGCGACAACGTCCAGCGGTGAATGCTTGAGATGGCACTGCTGAAACCGGCCACACCATTTCACCGTAACGGTACAGTCCGTGCCGTCCTTGTCTTCCCATGCCGCCACGGGCGACAGGAAATCGCGCGGGTTGGCGAGACCGTTGGCACCGATGGGACCACGTTCCGGCAGCGTCAAGGGGGCGCCGTAGTTCTCGCAGACGTACCCGCGCGCGGTCTCGCAGCCGTCCAGCACGACGCGGAACTTCACCCCGCGCGGAATGATCGCAATCTCGCCGGGACGGATCGCGACGATACCCATCTCGGAGTGTAAACGCAGCGCACCCTGCTCCGGCACCACCAGGAACTCGCCATCCGCATTGTAGAAATAATCATCCACCATCGAACGGGTGATGCCATAGGTGTGGATCGCGTAACCCACATGGGTACCCACGTCGCCACCGGTCGTGATCGTGCGCATGCCCGTGACGAAGGTCGCCGCGCCGTCAGGCAGCGGCGTCGGATCCCAGCGCAGCGGGTTCAGCGGCAGGCTGCTTTCCCCGACTGTCGGGGCGGAGCGGAACAGAGGCAGATCGACATCCGCCATGGCCCCCGTATGCAGGACCGATGGCCGGATGCGATAGAACCAGGTGCGCAGGTTGGTCGCCTTCGGCGCGGTGAAGGGTGAACCGGAAAGCTGCTCCGCATAGAGCCCGTAAGGTGCTCGCTGTGGTGAATTCTGCCCCTCCGGCAGCGCGCCCGGCAGTGCCTCTGTCGCGAACTCATTGCCGAACCCGGACAAGTAGCCCGCCCCGGTTGCCTTGCCTGTCCCTGCCGTATGCTCCGTCATGCCGAATGCCCGATCCAGTTCTGGGTGCGCGTTTCCTGTCCGATCATACCGACGGCGTGACCACGACCTCAAGGCGCCGTTTCAGAGCAGGCGAAGCTGGTCCCCCGGCGCTGGCGGAACCGCAAACTGCGACGGATCGAGACGCAGACGGCGGTCATTCAGCCCCAGCCGCGCCGTCGCGACCCTGAACCGCTTCGCCACCAGCGCGGCATAGGGCCCCGTGCCGGTCATGCGCAGACCGAAGCGGGCATCATAGGCGCGACCGCCCCGCATCTCGCGGACCAGCTTCATGATCCGGCTGGCCTGGTTGGGCACCTCATCCGACAGCCATTCCCCGAACAGATCGGCGATCTCCAGCGGCAGTCGCAGCATGATGTATCCCGCCTCCGTCGCGCCGGCGTCGCGCGACGCCTCCAGGATGCGTTCCAGCTCCGGCTCGTTCAGGCTGGGAATCATCGGCGCGGCCAATACGCCGACGGGAACTCCTGCGTCGCTGAGTGCGCGCACCGCCTTCAACCGCTTGTCCGGCGTCGAGGCACGCGGTTCCATCCGCCGGGCCAGACCGGCATCCAGCGTGGTCACGGACACCGCCACCTTGGCCAGTCCGCGCGTGGCCATGTCGGAAAGAATGTCGATGTCGCGGCGGATCAGGTCCGACTTGGTCACGATGCCGACCGGGTGATTGAAACGCTGCAGCACCTGCAACACCGAACGGGTGATGCCGTGCTCCCGCTCCAGCGGCTGATAGGGGTCGGTGTTCGTGCCCATCGCGATGGTGCGGCAGTCATAGCCGGGTCGGCGCAGCTCCGCCTCCAGCAACCGGGCCGCCTCCGGCTTCATGAACAGGCGGGTCTCGAAGTCCAGACCGGGCGAGAGGCCGAGATACGCATGCGAAGGCCGCGCGAAGCAGTAGATGCAGCCGTGCTCGCAGCCCCTGTAGGGATTGATGGAGCGGTCGAAGCCCAGGTCCGGCGAACTGTTGCGCGCGATGATGCTGCGCGACGAATCCACGCTGACCTGGGTACGGATCGCACGGCCCTGTCCCTGCCACTCCTCCGGCCCGCCCCAGCCGTCGTCGACAGTCAGCCGCTGCTCCCTCTCATACCGCCCGACCGCGTTGGATCGCGCACCCCGCCCCCGGACGGCATCGGGTGCCGCACGGGTCGTGAAATCGAAGTCCACCGGCCCCGACCCGTCCCTGTCGCGTGTTCCTGTCTTCAGATTGTTCTTCTTTTGTTCCATACGGGAAACAACACCACGGAACGCAGGTTCGGTCAACCGCGTTCGGACCAACGAAGCGGTGGAAAGGGATCTGTCAGATCAGTCCGTGATCAAGGTCCGGGCGGTATCAGTTCTGTGGCTTCATCATGCCGTCGCCCTCACCATGGACAACGATCTCGACCCGGCGATTGCGCTGATTGGCGACACCGTCAGCGGTCGGGACTTCCGGTTCGGTCTCGCCCTTGGCATAGAGTCTCATCTCCGCTGCCACGCCATTGTTGCGCAGTTCGAGCGCCGTACTCTCCGCCCGGCGCTGCGAAAGCCGCAGGTTGTAGGTCGCAGGCCCGGCCCGATCAGTATGACCGGTCAGTTCGATCAACCCGGCCTTGTCAGCCTGCGCCTGGCTGCTGGCCTGAGCGACCGTTCCGCGTGATTCCGGCGACAGGGCCGCGCTGTCGGTGGCAAAGAAGACGACATAGGTCTGCCGCAACTGCATCGCGGCCTGCGCCTGTGTGGCGGGCAGGGTCTGTGCCACCGCCTGTGTGGCCGGGGGCGGTGCCAGACGCCGCGGACGGGGTTGGTCCGTGCGCGCGATCGGACGCACGACCGGCTTCGCCTCGGCCTGCACCAGCCGTTGCGGGGAAGAACCGAAGCGGTAGCGCAGCCCCAGCATCGCGGTATGGTTCGAATAGGAGGACTTCAGGTTGCCGTTCGCCGAATTCACGAAATCAGCGTCTTCGGTGAAGAAATAGCGATACTCCGCCGTCATCGACAGGTTGGGCGTGAACGCGAACGCCACACCGGCCAGCCCCTGATAGGCCATGGCATAATCCGAATCGTCCAGCGTCTGGGCACCCAGGTTGATATCGGTGGCAGAGATATAGGCCAGACCCATGCCCGCACCGATATAGGGGTAGACACCGGAACTGTTGTCAT
The DNA here is from genome assembly GCA_963976775.1 of uncultured Kordiimonadales bacterium. Lineage (GTDB taxonomy): Bacteria > Pseudomonadota > Alphaproteobacteria > Minwuiales > Minwuiaceae > Minwuia. Next base: position 2,526 of record CAXBNO010000158.1, on the reverse strand, counting down.
ATTCCCAGATCAGATTGCCCATGCCGGCAAGGCTGCTGAGATCGCCACTCGTCGCGGCATTGTTGAAGGAATCGCTGCCGTTGTGGCGGAAGGAAACCTCTCCCTCCAGACGGAAGCCGCTCTCGAACTGATATCCGGCCGCAACCAGACCGCCCAGTCCGAGGTTGAGTTCCAGGTCGCCCACGTTGGCACCTGTCAACTCACTGTCACGCGGCGAAGTCCCCAGAACTCCGGCGCTCAGGTAAGGGCCACTCAATTCCGCCTGAGACGGTGCGCTGAAGCCTGCAAGCGCAAGGGACACCACACACATTCCGAGAATTTTTTGCAAAGCGGGTCCCTCCTTGCCAGGAAACATACCAGATCAGACTGCTTCGTACAGGCTTTTCAAGGAGATATGCATTCCCCGTGCCGCAATCAGCGCTCGGTCAGGCGCGGCAGCAGTTCCACGAAATTGCAGGGCCGGAACCGGATGTCCAGTTGGGTAGAAAGAATCATGTCCCAACCATCGCGACACGCGCCGGGCGATCCCGGCAGCGCGAACAGATAGGTACCGCCAGCGACACCCGCCGTGCACCGCGACTGGATCGTTGAAGTCCCGATCTTCTCATAGGAAAGCTGCCGGAAGAGCTCACCGAAACCGGCGATTTCCTTCTCCCGGACCAGAGCGAAGGCTTCCGGCGTCACGTCCCGACCGGTGACCCCGGTACCACCTGTCGAGATGACAACGTCAATGCCGTCGTCCGCGATCCAGTCATTCAACTGTCCGGCGATCCGGTCGATGTCATCGCTGACGATCTTCCGTGCCGCCAGCACATGCCCCGCCGCTGTCAGGCGCTCCACCAGAGCATCGCCGGACTTGTCCGTCTCCGGCGACCGCGTGTCGGAGACGGTCATGACCGCGATGTTGACGGCGACGAATTCCCGGCTGGTATCAACGGGCATGGCCTACTTCTCCCGACCCAGCAGCCGCAGCCGCAGCGCGTTCAGCTTGATGAAGCCCTGCGCGTCCCGCTGGTCATAGGCACCGGCATCATCCTCGAAGGTCACGATGGCCTCATCGTAGAGGCTCCGCGGTGACTTGCGGCCGGTGATCATGACATTGCCCTTGTAGAGCCTGGCCCTGACCGTACCGGTTACCCGCTCCGACGCCTTGTCGATGGCGGCCTGCAGCATCTCCCGCTCCGGGCTGAACCAGAAGCCGTTGTAGAGGGTTTCCGCGTAACGCGGCATCAGCTCGTCCTTCAGATGCATGGCACCCCGTTCCAGCGTGATCGATTCCATGGCCCTGCGCATGTGGAACAGCACCGTGCCGCCCGGCGTCTCGTAGACGCCACGGGATTTCATGCCGATGAAACGGTTCTCGACGATGTCCAGGGCACCGATCCCGTTCGCACCACCCAGTTCGTTCAGCTTCGCCAGCAGGGTCGCGGGCGACATGCGCTGGCCGTTGATCGCGACAGGATCGCCCTTCTCGAAGTCCAGCGTGATCTCGGTCGGCGTGTCGGGGGCGTCCAGCGGAGAGACCATGCGGGACAGGATCAGGTCGTAGTCGGCCTCCTCCCACGGGTCCTCCAGGATGTTCCCCTCCGAGGAGATATGCAGCAGGTTCGCATCCTGGCTGAACGGGGCTTCGCCGCGCTTGTCGCGCGGAATCGGAATCTGGTTCTGTTCGGCGAACTCGATCAGCCTGGTCCGGGACGTCAGATCCCACTCGCGCCAGGGGGAAATCACCTTGATGTCGGGGTTCAGGGCGTAATAGCCCAGTTCGAAACGGATCTGGTCGTTGCCCTTGCCGGTCGCACCATGGGCCACGGCATCCGCGCCGACTTCCCGTGCGATCTCGATCTGGCGCTTGGCGATCAGCGGCCGCGCGATGGAGGTGCCCAGCAGGTAGGTGCCTTCGTAGATCGCGTTGGCGCGGAACATGGGAAACACGTAGTCGCGGACGAACTCTTCCCGCAGGTCCTCGATGAAGATCTCCTTGATCCCCAGCATCTCCGCCTTGGCCCGCGCAGGCTCCAGCTCTTCGCCCTGCCCCAGGTCCGCGGTGAAGGTGACGACCTCGCACTCATAGGTCGTCTGCAGCCATTTCAGGATGACGGAGGTGTCCAGTCCACCGGAATAGGCCAGCACCACCTTGTTGATCTTGTCCTTGTCCATGACCCTTGGTCCCCCGGAAGCCATTGAATGTCGCCGTGGCGCAGGAAGTACAGGATGCGCGTGCCCGCTCGCAAGTGCTGTGGTGTCGCTTCACACGGGGACGTGCATCCATCGGCCAGGAATTCGTCTATCGTGTGGGCCAGGGGACAGCGAAGGCTGGTAGACAAGTGGCAAAGAACAACGGGCTGGAAATCCGAAGCCTCACGTCAGCCATCATCGACGTGGCGGACATTGCCGTGCGCCCCGGCGTGCCGGTGGCGCTGGTCGGGCGGTCCGGCAGCGGCAAGTCCAGCCTGATGCGGGCCATCGTCGATCTGGACCTGAACGAGGGCGAGATCATGCTGCATGGCGTCAGCCGCGCGAGCA
>CAXBNO010000157.1:0-7123 GCA_963976775.1 uncultured Kordiimonadales bacterium | reverse complement strand
CCTGCTCCCGCGCCGCGACGACATTGCCTGCCACCAGCACGTCGCAGTCCGGATCATGCTCCAGGTCCGCCAGATGGTCCGCGGCGACGTTCTGGAAGGCGGAAACGACCTGCACGTCAGGGCCCAGGAAGTCCTGCGCCGCCTTGCCGGCGGAGCCTTCGGGCGGCATCTGCACACGGCTGACCTTCGGCGGCACCAGCGGCACGGTGACATCGACGACGATCTTGCCCTGCACGGCGTCCTTCACCGATTCCAGCGTCGAGCGATGATTGGAGAAGGGGACGGTCATGACCACGATCTGCCCGGCGGCAGCGGCGGCGACATTGTCCATGCCCCGCACGCCCGAGCCCGCAAAGCGCGCGTTGAGTTCACTGGCCGAGGCTTCCGCCTTGTCGGCGGTGCGGCTGCCGATGATCACCGGATATCCGGCCCGCACCCAGCGGAGCGCCAGGCCCCCGCCAAGGTCACCGGTGCCGCCGAGAACGGCGATCGAAGGTTTGCTGTCAGTCATTGTGTCGTCCTGTGATCCGGTCGTTGAAAGTCAAAGGTGCCGCCCCGTGATCGGGCGTTCAGCCGTCCCATTCCCTGTCATCGACGGTCAGGATACGGCGAATCTCGTCGCTGACGAAGCCGATGGCCATGGGCCGTTTGACGCCGGGCAGGACGGTCACGTCGTAGAGTTCCTCCACCACGCCCTCGATACGCAGCCAGTGGACCACGTCGCCGGTGCGCAGGTCGATGACATAGATCGCGCAGCGCGGCTCCGCGTCCGCCTGCTTCAGCTTCTCGTCCAGTGGCAGGCCGCTGAAGGTGCGGTTCTCGCGCGGCTTCGACAGGCCCAGCACGGCATAGTTGCCGATCATCGTCAGGCCGCGCAGGAAGCCGGGGCAGAAGGCCACGGGCACGAACCTGCCGGTTTCCATGTCGATATGGCCAAACTCTCCGGTCCCGGCATTCGACAGCCACAGCCTGCCCTGATGCCAGCGCGGGCTGTGCGGCATCGACAGCCCCTCGGCGATGATCCCGTTGCTCTGCACATCCATGACGATGCCACCGTCCGTGCGCCGGTCGCGCCAGCCGTCGGACACGTCGGAGCGGCTGACCGCGGTGACAAAGCCCGGCTTGCCGTCACGCATGGCGAGACCGTTCAGGTGGCAGCGATCCTCTGCCGCCAGCTTCGACAGGAACGGCGGCTTCCAGACCGGCTTGAAGGAGAACCGCTCGCTGGGTTCCGCGATGCAGCCGAACAGGGTGGCGATGAAGTTCACCTGCCCCTCTGCCGTCACCCCGATGTCGTGGGTGTCGATGTCACCGGTGGTATAGCCGATCTGGGGGACATAGACCCGGTCATAGCCCTGGTGCATCTGACCGGCGGGCAGGATGTTCTCGAACCGCCAGAGCTGATAGAGCGAACTCATCCAGATCGTCTGGCCATCCGCCCACATGCCCATGCAGCGGTTGAAGGTGCGCTCGAACACCGACAGGCGGCCATCATCGCGCCGCCCGATCAGGAACATCTTCCCCGCCTGGTAGGTGGAGAACCCCAGACTGACATTGGTCTCCCGCAGCCAGTCACCGAACTGCCGCGACGGCGTCAGCACCAGCTTCTCCTCACCCCCCCCAGCCGGAGTCCCCTCCGCCGCAACCGCCGCCTCGTCCGTGTCGCTCATGATCCGTCCTGCATCATCCAGCCTGCTGAGGCTGTAGCACAGGGCGATGCGGGGTGGAACGGTTCAGAGCATTGCACAGGCATGTCCGACGGCGCTGAATATCAGGCAGCGATGCGTTTGTCGGCCAGTCCGTTCAGTGCTGCGGAAAGGACCTCGCGTGTAAGCGGCTTGGTCAATGTTCCGGCCCATCGCACACTGCTGTCGCCCAGCAAGTTCTCGCTTGTAATGTCGGCAGTCCAGGCGAAGATCGGAATGTCACGCTTCTCGCCCGGCAGTTTCTGGATCGCGCTGGCAGCAGCAACTCCGTCGATTTCAGGCATGTGTATGTCCATCAGAATTGCGTCGACATGATTGTCACGAACCCAGTCGATGGCTTCCACAGCATGCTCAAGGACCTTCGGCACACACCCCATGTCCGTCAGGAGACTTTGGATCACGGCACGATTGGAGGGGACATCGTCAACAGCCAATACAGTCATGCCCGACGCCAGGATCGGGGCTGCTTCAGGAGCCTTTGCGTCTCCATCGACAGGCGCCAACAAGGGTAGCTGTTCCAGCTCGAAGGTGGCGGAGAAGACCGAACCCTCACCCGGCGTGCTTCGTGCGACGACGTCACCACCCATCAAACGGGCCAGGTTCCGTGAGATCGGCAGACCAAGACCGGTCCCGCCAAAGCGGCGCGTGATGGATCCGTCCGCTTGGGAGAAGGGGTTGAAGATCGCTTCGATACGGTCTTCCGGGATACCGATGCCAGAGTCGTGAACTTCCACATGCAGCCGAACCTGATCGCCATGCATGGCGTCGGCATACGCCACGATACGGACCTGCCCGCCCTCCGAGAACTTGATCGCGTTGGAAACCAGATTGTAGAGCACCTGGCGCAGCCGAACGGCATCGCCGCTGACCAGGATGTCGGTTTCCGTTGCGGAGACCTCCAGAGAAACGTCGTTTTTCGCGGCAAGAACCGCGAAGGCTGAACCAATGTTCTCAATGACTTCCGAAACCATGAAGGGCTCGTTCGAGAGTTCTACCTTGCGGGCCTCGATCTTCGCGAAGTCGAGCAGGTCATCTATCAGGCTCAGCAGATGGTGCCCTGCCTGGGTGATGTTGCCAGCATAGTCGCGCACCCTAGCCTTGTCGGTGAGCGCAGGGTCAAGTGTCGCCAGCAAGTCAGAAAAGCCGATGACGGCATTCAAGGGGGTTCGCAGTTCATGGCTCATGTTGGCCAGGAACTGGGATTTCGCGTCATTCGCCTGTTCCGCATCGAGGCGCGCCAAATCAAGCTGGCGCTGGTATCGGCGGATGTTCTGACGCATGGAATCCAGCGAACGCTCGATATCACCAAATTCGTCATCCCGGTCGTTTCCGACGGCCGTCTCCAGATCGCCGCCACCTATCCCGGCGGCGGCAATCTTGATGCGCTCAACGGAAGGCAATACCTGATTGATCATGGCCGTAACAATGCCGATTGCTGCCAGGATCACGAGGGTCAGCAACAGAACGACGATGTAGTAGTTGCGATCAATGGCCTCTATCTCGATCTTCCGGGCATCGACCACGATCTCGTCAACACGTGCGGTCGCGGAATCGAGTATCGTGGTCAGCTTTCCCACGACAATCCTGTGCCTTCGTTCGGAGAAGTCGTCACCAAACCGATTTGCTCGCAGGTGTTCGAAGAACCTGTCGGCACTTTTCAGGCGGGCGGTGAGTTCACCCGCCCCCGTGTAGCGAAGGTTCCCATCGCTCGTCAGGAAGTCGGCCGCGTCGGAAATGCGCCGCACCAGGAGTTGCCATTGTCGGTCACTCCGAAGTGCATTGAAGCGCGAATACTCGTAGACGATCTGCTTCATGCTCCCCAGATCGGCCTGCATGGTGGCCCCGGCGGCATGGGCTTTCCGCGCGTTGCTCAGGTCCGATGCGGTCACGAACAGCGCTACCGCCACCGGTTCAATGAAGTCGAGCACGTTCGGAATGGTGTCGAGTTCGACCAGTCCTTCGCGATTCCGCCATTCCGTTGCCTGTTCCAGCACCAGCGGAATGTCATTCGGCATCAGCACATGCAGCGTGTGATCCGGCCAGATCCCCGCCAGCACGTTCCGCTCGATATCCAGCACGCGGGAAACCCGTTCGATGGAATCCTCAGGCTTCGATCTGGCAAACTCCTGTGCCTGCCTGAGCGCGCCCAGGAACCTGGCCAGAACTGCATGGTTCTTTCCGATCCAGTCCTTCCTTCCATACAGGCAGAAATAGTAGAACTGATCCATCTGGTCCTCGAAACGGATCACGTCACCGGCAAGTTCGGTGACCAGACGGGAAACGTGCGGTTCCCACGTCAGGGTAGCGTCCACGGTTCCGGCCAACACGGCCTCGACGATACCTGCCGGGGGAAGGAACCGGACCTCGACATCATCGAAGTTCAGGCCATGGAATGCCAGGTATTGGGAAAGGAAGTAGTGACCGATGCCGTTCCGGGTCACAGCGTAGCGCAATCTGCCCATGTCCCCCTGCACCGCCTCGTATGCAGAGGCCCGGGCCACAAGTCGTGCGGTCTGTGACGATGACAACGTGGCAAGCAACCGAAGGTCCCGATTCTCAAGAGCACGGGCGGTGAAGGCAAAGTCCGACGAGGTCGCCAGATGCGCCTCCCCATCGACCACCGCCTGGCCTGTCGCGATGCCGGATCGCATGCGGACCAAGTCAATCGGCAAGTGGTCGAGATATCCGAGGTCACTGGCCAGCCAGATCAGGATCGCGGTCGATGTCGCACCGACCACCATGCGCTGTTCATCCGTCCCAGGTTGTACGCGCGCGCGCGCTGTGGTGAACGCAAGACCCACGATCATCACCATCAGAAGGGCCAGCATGAGTGTCCGTGACACCGGAAGTCTCATTTTCGTCACCAAACCTGTTTCCGTCTGACGGCGCCTGCCGGTCAGACTCTGGACCGGTGCGCTGGCTTTTCAAGGGAACCGTCCCCTCAAAAAATGCCCGACACCAGTCCTCAAAAAATACTTCTGGTTGGTGTACAAATGGTAAAATTCAGCACCATATCGGCCCGACTCACGAAAAATTGCTCTGGCAATTATCGGATGTCGACGCCGAACCGGGACAACCACCTGATCACTTCAGATTTCGGGCCTCTGGCGATGCCAGTCGGTCGCCTGCTGGTAGGCGTGGGCGACATTGAGGATGGTGGCTTCGTCGAAGGGGCGGCCGGCGAACTGGATGCTGGCGGGCATGCCGTCTTCAGCCAGGCCGCAGGGGATGACGACGGCGGGCTGGCCGGTCAGGTCGAAGGGTTCGGTGTTGCGCAGGATGGCGCCGAAGACGGCCTCCTCGGTGCCGTTGATGTCCACCATCTCCTGCCCCAGCGGGGTTGCGGTATGGGCAATGCCGGGGGTGGCGAGCACATCCACATCGGCCATGATCCGCGCGACCTCCGTCCCCAGCAGGGTGCGGTAGCGCTGGGCGTGCAGATAGTCCTTGGCCAGCATCTGGTCACCGATCTCCAGGAATGCCCGCACCTGCTCCGTATAGAGGTTGGCGCGGTCATCCAGTGTATCGTCGTGATAGGCCGTGGCCTCGGAGATGTAGATCGCCATGGCGGCGGCGGCTGATGCCTCGATATGGGGGATGTCGACCTCCACCAGTTCCGCGCCCAAGGCGGCGAGCTCGGCCAGCGCGGCGTCGACGAGGGTCACCACCTGCCCCTGCGCCTGATCGAAGAAGTAGCGGCGGGGAATTCCGATGCGCAGGCCGCGTATCTCGCCGGTCAGCGCCGCCGGGTAATCCGGCACGGGCCGGTCGGCGGAGGCGGCATCGCGCGGGTCGTGCCCGGCGACTGCACCCAGGAAGATCGCGGCATCCATGGCGGAGCGCGCCAGCGGCCCGGCATGGTCCATCGACCAGCAGAGCGGCAGGATACCGGCACGGCTGACCCGACCATAGGTGGGTTTCAGGCCCGTCAGACCGCAGCAGGCGGCAGGCATGCGGATGGAGCCGCCGGTATCGCTGCCGGAAGCGATGGGGGCCAGCCCGGCAGCCACGGCAGCGCCCGAGCCGCCGCTGGAGCCGCCAGTGATCCGGTCGGTGTTCCAGGGATTGCGGGTGGGGCCGAACATGGAGTTCTCGTTGGTCGGGCCATAGGCGAACTCGTGCGTGTTGAGCTTGCCCAGCATCACGGTGCCCGCCGCCGCCAGCCGCGCGGCGACGGTGGAATCCTCGGTCGGGACATTGTCGGCCAGCACGCGGGAACCGCCCGTGGTGCGCACGCCTGCGGTCGCATAGAGGTCCTTGTGGCCCAGCGGGATACCATGCAGGGGGCCGCGACAAGTGCCCGACAGAATCTCCGCCTCCGCAGCCCTGGCTGTGGCGCGCGCGGCCTCCGGGGTCAGGGTGACGAAGGCATTCAGCCCTGCGTTCACCTGATCGATGCGGGCCAGGAAGGCGTCCGTCACTTCAACCGGTGAAACATGTTTCGCGGCGATCAGCGCGCCAAGTTCAACCACATCCAGTTGCGTCAGGTCAGTCATTGGATGCGCCCTCCACCGGAGTGAAGACAGGTGCCGGCTCGACATCCTTCAGCGGCAGCGCGCGCAACTGTTCCATCATGCCGAGGATGGGTTCCAGCGCCGCCGCATAGGCCGCCGCGCGTTCCGGTTCCAGCGGATGGCCCGCATTCTCCCGCGCCACTGCCGCGACGGTTTCCGCCGTGATCGGTTTGCGTTCGCCCATCTGCCCAGCCCCTTCCATCCTGTCATGTAGCGTGCCGTATCAGTCGGCAGCCTTCTTCAGGTTCTCCGTATCCGAGTCCCCGGCCCGGCCACCGAACATGCCCTTCGACCGCATCGCCAGCCAGTGACCGTACTGCACCGGCCAGTCGTCGAAGGCATCCCGTTCACCCAGCGCCAATGCGGCATGCCGTGCCCAGTAGGGATTGTGCAGCACTTCCCGCGCCAGCGCCGTGAAATCAGCAGCGCCGGAGCGCAGGATGGTCTCCGCCTGGGCCGCATCGGTGATCAGCCCGACAGCCTGGGTCAGGATATCCGCCTCCCGCCGGATCGTGGCTGCATGGCCGACCTGATAGCCGGGTGTCGCGGGCGGCAGGGTGTTCTCGCCATAGCCCGCGATACCGCCGGAGGAGCAGTCGATGACATCGACCCCGAGCGCCTTCGCCCGCCTTGCCAGTTCCACCGAGTCCGCAATGTCCCAGCCATCCCGCTTGCCATCGATGCAGGAGATTCGCAGGAACAGGGGCTTCTCCGAGGGCCAGGCGGCGCGTACAGCCTCCACCACCTCCAGCGTGAAACGCATCCGTCCGTAGCGGTCACCACCGTAGGCATCGCTGCGGCGATTGGAGAGCGGGGAGAGAAAACTGTGGCTCAGATAACCGTGAGCGCTGTGGATCTCCACCATGTCGAAGCCGAGCTTCTCGGCGCGGCGCGTGGCATCTA
>CAXBNO010000156.1:0-7149 GCA_963976775.1 uncultured Kordiimonadales bacterium | reverse complement strand
ATCGTATAGATATGTACGGTTCTGTCAAAGACGTACATATCATTACGGTTATGGAGAATTCGAATGCAGCGCCAATCTGTTGCCACATCTCCCGAACTTCCGCTGGGCCATGCGCTCGGGCGCGCGCGACCTGTCATCGGTCAGGCCGTTGACGGAGGTGTGTCGCGATGAGTACCAGCATCCGTTTCGGGACCATCCTGCTGTGCCTGCTTCTGGGACTGATGGCGGGCTTCTTCCATGCCTTCTCGTTCACGGTCATGCCGGGGCTGGATCTGCTGACAGGCGACGCGGCGATGGATGCGATGCGCGGGATCAATGTTGCGGTGCGCAATCCGGTCTTCTTCGCCACCTTCGTGCTGACACCGGTTCTGGGATTCCTGCTGGCGGTGGTCTGCCTGTTCACCGGGCGCCGGATGCCCGGTCTGCTCCTGCTGGTGTCCTTTGGTGTCTATGCGGCGGGTGTGGTGGCGCTCACCGCTTCCCTGAACGTGCCGATGAACCGGGCGCTGACGGAGGGATCGCTTTCGGGTCTGGCCAACTGGCTGGAGTGGTCGGCCACCTGGACCGGGGCGAATCATGTCCGTACCGCGGCATCCCTGTTCGCGCTGCTGCTGGTGTTGCTCGCCCTGTGTCGCCTGTCTGTCGAGCGGGTTGGGGTTGCGCATCGTCCGGGATGACAAGTCGCTGCGGGTCTCGCACAATGGCCTCACACACATATTTCCGGGGAGGAAAGTTGCAATGCGTGGTCAGGGACCATTGAGTGGAGTGAAGGTCGTCGAGCTGGCGGGTATTGGCCCGGGTCCGATGGGGGCAATGCTGCTGGGCGATCTCGGGGCGGATGTGGTGCGCATCGACCGCCAGACAGCGGCCGATCTCGGTATCGACCGGGGCAGTCACAAGTGGGACCTGCTCAACCGGTCCAAGCGTTCCGTCGCGGCCAACCTGAAGGTTGCGGAAGGTGTCGAGACGGTCCTGAAACTTGTCGAGAAGGCAGATATCCTGATTGAGGGGATGCGCCCCGGCGTCACGGAGCGGCTGGGTCTTGGCCCGGACGTGTGTTTCAAGCGCAATCCGGCGCTGGTCTATGGCCGTGTCACTGGCTGGGGCCAGACCGGACCGATTGCGCATGCAGCAGGCCATGACATGAATTACATCGCCCTGACAGGTGCGCTGCATGCCATCGGCACGACCGACAGCGGGCCGGTGCCGCCCCTGAACCTGGTTGGCGACTTCGGCGGTGGTGCGCTCTACCTCGCGTTCGGCTGCCTCGCCGCCTACATCGAGGCGCAGCGTTCCGGCAAGGGTCAGGTCGTCGATGCAGCAATGATCGATGGCGCCTCCAATCTGATGACCGCGATCTACGGCATGAAGGCCGCCGGTCGCTGGAAGCAGGAGCGGGGCACCAACATTCTCGACACCGGCGCGCACTTCTATGACGTCTACGAGACCAGTGACGGCAAGCATGTCTCCATCGGCTCCATCGAGGGCAAGTTCTACGCCGAGCTGAAGGAGAAGCTGGGCATGGCACCCGATGCGATGCCGGAGCAGATGAACCCTGCGAAGTGGGACGAATATCGTGCCGAGATTGCGGCAGTCATCGCCACGAAGACCCGGGACGAATGGTGTGACGTGATGGAAGGCTCCGACGTATGCTTTGCGCCGGTGCTGGACATGGATGAGGCACCTGCCCATCCACACAATGTCGCGCGGGAAACCTTCATCGAGGTCGAGGGAGTGACCCAGCCCAATGCCGCACCGCGCTTCTCCGGCACCCCGGCAGGTAAGCCCACGGTGGCACCCGATCCGGGCCATGACACCGACGAGGCACTGTCCGACTGGGGCTTCGACGCCGACGAGGTTGCGCGCCTGCGTGCCTCCGGCGCCGTTTCCTGACGGCAGGCTCGCCTGCGCCGCGGAGGGGGCGACGGTCCTCGTCACCGACCTGGAAGCACCCGCGGCGGTGGTGACCGAGATCGAGGGGCTGGGCGGTCAGGCGACAGCCATGGCCCAGGATGTCACCGACGAAGCGCGCTGGGACGCCATCGCCGACGAGGCGGAGACCCGCTTTGGCGGCTTTCAGGTGCTGGTGAACAATGCCGGCGTCGGGGCCAGCCGGGCACTGGCAGACACCGATCTGGCGTTCTGGCGCAGGATCCAGTCGGTCAATCTGGATGCCGTCTTCCTCGGCACCCGGACAGGGTTTCGCCGCATGGCACCGGGTGGCTCCATCATCAATATCTCCTCGGTGCTGGGTATCGTCGGCAATACGGGAACATCCGCCTACAGCGCGTCGAAAGGCGGTGTTCGACTGTTCAGCAAGTCGGCGGCGGTGGAGGCGGCGCAGACCGGTCTGGGCATTCGCGTCAACTCGGTCCATCCGGGCTATATCGGGACACCGATGGTCATGGACAATGTCGCCAATCAGGCGGAGCCGGAGAAGGTTGTCGCAATGATCCGGGCGCGTCATCCGGTCGGTCATCTGGGTGAGCCGGAGGATATTGCGAACGCCGTGGTCTATCTCGCCTCTGACGAGACGAAGTTCGTCACGGGGACAGAGATCATCGTTGACGGCGGTTACACCGCCTGGTGACAGCCTGGTCACGGCCTTCGCCGTTGCATTGCCCGTATCCGACGTGAGACCTTGAGGGGATGAGGACTGTCGTTGTGACGTCCCGTGAAGAGGGTCTGCGCCGATGAGCAGCGCTGACGCGTTGTCAGACAGGCAGTCCGGGGCCAATGCCCGGGACGGGGAACCAGCCGGCGCCGGGGTCCGCAGGGAATTCGACGGTACCAGCGATTCGCCCTCTCTCGACCGCGATCAGCGCATCCGGGCGGAAATGATCGCGGAACTGATCCGGGAATCCGGTCGGCTGCGGATCATCCCGTTCATGGTCGTCGGCATTCTTGTCAGCGTCTTTCTGGCGCGCGCGGCCATCTGGCCTGCGGCAATCCTGGCCGTCGGCATAGTCGTCATGCTGTTCGCTGCTGGCCGCTTGCGCCGCGCCTACGAGGCAGAGCCGGCCAAGGTCGCGACGGCGGAAGCCTGGGGCCTGCGCTACACGGCGCTCTCCGCTGTCATCGGGCTGGTCTGGGGACCCTGCCTGGCGAGCTATTTCGATGCCACATCCTATCCGCATCAGGCCTTCCTGGCGTTGCTGGTCTTCGGCTCCCTGGTGGCCGCCGTCGTGCATCGGGCGCTCTATCCCCCGGCCTTTATCGCCTTCGCACTGCCGACCAGCCTGCCCATGGTTGTCATGCTGCTGCTGGACGGCAGCAGGCTGGCGCTGGCCACCGCCGGGGCAGGCGTGATCGCGCTGATCATGCTGCTTGGCTGGCTGCGCGGTCTGAACCGGCGTTATCGCGAATCGATCGCGCTGCGGTTCGAGAACACGGACCTGATCGAGCGACTGGAGACTGCCCACCGCAGTGCGGAGGCCGCCCGGTTGCAGGCGGAGGCCGGGGACCGGGCGAAGTCCGAGTTTCTGGCGACGATCAGCCATGAGTTGCGCACGCCGATGAACGGGATCATCGGCATGACCAACCTGTTGCAGGGCACGCGCCTGACCACGCAGCAGCGATCCTATGCGGAGATCGTGCGGGAATCGGCAGACGCGCTGCTGAACCTGATCAACGACATCCTTGACCTGACCAAGCTGGAGGCCGGGCGGGTCGAACTGGATGACGCCCCGTTCGAGGTGTCGCGCACGGTCGAGAGTGTCGTCGGATTGATGGCAGCGCGGGCGCAGGCAAAGGGGCTGGAGGTCGTGAGCTACATCAGCCCGGACAGCCCCGAGATCATGACCGCTGATGCGGGGCGCCTGCGCCAGATCCTGCTCAATCTGGTCAGCAATGCGATCAAGTTCACAGAAACCGGGCATGTCACCCTGGCTGTCGCCCCGGCACCCGGGCAGAGCGCTGTCTTGCGGTTCGAGGTGTCGGATACGGGTATCGGCATCCCGGCGGATGTGCAGCCACGGCTGTTCCGGCCATTCAGTCAGGGCGGCGGCATATCCCGGCGGTTCGGCGGAACCGGTCTGGGGCTCGCCATCTCGCGTCGGCTCGTGAATGCCATGGGCGGTGATATCCGCCTTGCCAGCACTGAGGGGGAGGGATCGGTCTTCACGGTCGACCTTCCTGTCCGCAACGGTCGGACCGTGCGCCCGTTCAGTGGCCTGGAAGGGGCATCGATCCTGGTCGTGGCATCAGGGGGGAAGACGCGGGAAGTTGCCGCCCGCTACGCCCGTGACTGGCAGGCGCGGGTCCGGGAAACCGCATCGCCTGCCGATGCGCTCGACATCCTGCGCGAGTCGGAGAAAGTGGATACCTGCGTCGTCGACTGGCGGATCCGGGGTGGTGCCGGATCCTTTGCGCGCCAGGTCCGGGAGATCGAGGCAATTGCCGATACACGCATGGTCCTGACCGTCCCGGTAGGTGTCGTCGAGGCGCAGACCGAGGACGAGGATGCCCTGTTCGACGCCAGGATCCTGCAACCGCTGCGGCGTGGCATCTACCATCGGGCGCTGACGGGCGCGCCGCTGGAGAGCGGCGATCAACCGGGCAAGCCCGAAACGCCCCTGTCGGGGACCGGACATCGGCTTCGGGTATTGATCGTCGATGATGTGGCAGTGAATCAGAAGCTTGCATCATCGATTGTCGAGAGCGCCGGACATGATGCGGTTGCCGCAGGCGGGGGGCGGGAGGCGCTGCAGGCCCTGCGTTCGCTGCCTTACGACATGGTATTGATGGATGTGGAAATGCCCGACATGGATGGCCTCGCCGCCACCCGCGCCGTGCGAAAGCTGCCAGGTGCCGTCGGGCGTATTCCGATCATTGCCATGACGGCGCATCCCGGCGACGAGTATCTGGATCGCTGTGTTGAGGCTGGAATGAACGGCTACCTTGCCAAGCCGCTGGATGCGGAGGAGTTGCTGCAGATCCTGCGCAAGTGCGCGGCGGGGGCAGCAGGTGGGGACAAGCCGGATGAAGCTTTGCCGGCCCAACCGATAAGGGATCGCCTGAACCGCCGTCTTGATCCGGAGACTTCGCGCGCACTGATGCAGCACTTCGTGCAGGATCTGGAAGGATGGGCGACCGAACTGCCCGGGCTGGATGTTGCAGCGCAAGGGCGGCTGGCGCATGCGATAAAGGGGGCTGCACTCAACCTCGGCTTTGATGACCTTGCGGAAGCAGCCGGGGCGCTGGAGAAGGGGCAGGCAGGACCTGACACCGTGCAGGCCTTGGCGTACCTTCAGCAGGTCATGCGAGCAACGCGTGACGAACTGGATGCGGAGCTGGATACGGAACACCAGACCTGAAGCCACCTTCGCCTGACTCCTGCTGGCCGGATTGCCTGTCCAGCACCTGCAACGACTGAAGAGGCCGGAATGCCATGCTGTTGAAATGGCCGAACCCTGGACCCGAGAACGCCGGCGACCCGGAAAGTGGCCGTACGCCGCTGACCATGGAGTCACTGGACCGCATTCGCCGGGGAACGGCGGCACTGCTGCTGGGACTTACCGTGCTCTGGCTGGTGCTGGTGGGGGCGTGGTTCATGCAGTCGGCTGGACTGTCCGCCATAGGCCTGATGCTGCCGCATGAGGTGGCGCTGGTCGTGATCGCCGCATTCGTGCCGCCTGCATTCATCTGGCTGGCCGGGTTCTGGTACTGGCGCAGCGTCGACTCCCGCCACAGCCGCTCCGCGCTGCATGCGGTGCTGAAGGACATGGCCTTTCCGGACCCGGAGGCGGAGGCCCGGCTGAACGCGATGACCCTGTCGCTGCGGCGCCTCAGTCAGGCGCTGGAGAGTGAGACGACCAATGCCCTGACACGTGTCGAGCGGCTGGACGAACGGATTGGCAAGGGCACGGAAGCGCTGTCGGCGGCTGCGCGTCACGCAGCCGAACAGTCCGACCACCTGGGTCAGGCAATCACCGACCGGGCGGAGGCGCAGAAGATTCTGCTGAGTGACGTGCGCGCACTGGACTCCGAGATCAGGACCCTCGGCGAACGGCAGGGGCAGGCGCTTGGTCAGGCGGTGGCAGAGGCCGGGCGGCGGACTGCGGAGATCGAGGCGGCGCTGCGCACCCAGCTGGTTGCTGCCGACGACACCGTCGAACAGGTCGCCAAGCGTGCCGGTCAGATCAACACCATGCTGGAACAGCCGATGGCGCGGCTGCGGGAGGAGGCGGACAGCACCGTCCGCCGTGTCTCCGGCGTCAGCCAGGACCTGCGCAGCCGCATGGAGGCCCTGTCTCAGGTCATCGCGCGCACCATGGATCAGGCGGATGGCCTGCGGGAGGGTGTGGACAGTCAGATCGCGCGGCTGCGTGACGGTCTGGGCAATGTGCAGTCGACCATGACGACCGTGATCGCCGAGAGTCGCCAGCAGCTTGGTGACCTGGAGGAGATTACCGGACGCAGCGCCGAAAGCGCCGGGCAGAGTGCCGAGGCCATTGCGGCGAGGAATGCCAGTCTGGCCAGGGTGCTGGATGACATCGGCATCGTCACGGCAGAGGCAGAGCAGGCCCTGCAATCGACGGCTAACCGGACCTGGGCTGCGACCCAGCGCTTCGCCTTCGAGATCGAGACCCTGGGCGAACGCGGCGGCGAGGTTTCGGACCGAACCGAGGACATGGCGGGCCGCATTGGCCGCCTGACCGGCGATCTGGCCGAGATCGAGCAGCGCCTTGCCGCGAATACGGGGCGCATGGCGGAATCACGCGATGACCTGGCGGCAAGCGTGGCCGAAATGCAGGGCACGGCGGCGCAGATGATCGACAATGTGGAGGAACGGCTGAAGGCCGCAGCCTCCATGGCTGTCGCATCCTCGGAACGCTCGGAGGAACGCGTGATTGCCGTCGCCGACCGGCTTCGCGCCTCAATTGCTGAACTCTCGGACTACATCAGCACGGTCGAGAGCCGGGCCATCGCGGTCGCAGGACGGGGGGACGCGCAGGTCGAGGCGCTGGGCGCGCGCGCGGTCGAGCTTTCCGACATCATGTCCTCCATCGATGCCGCCGTGGCACAGGGAGACACGACGTTGAGCGGCGTCGTCAGCCGCACGGAAAGCGCCCTGGCGGCGGTGCGGCATGGCCTCGGCGATGTCGGTCAGGCCATGGATGACATGGACCAGCGTACCATGCGCAGTGC
>CAXBNO010000155.1:0-7175 GCA_963976775.1 uncultured Kordiimonadales bacterium | reverse complement strand
AGGGGTGGAACGGTCAGACGAACAATCGCGCTCTCAGTTCACCGTTACGCTGGCGGCGGATTCGGGCAGGTCGATGCCCAGGCTGCGCTGGAAATACTCGGCAACGATGCTGCGTTCGGTCTCGTCACACTTGTTCAGGAAGGTGACGCGGAACGCGAAGCCGACATCGCCGAATATCTCCGCGTTCTCCGCCCAGGTGATCACGGTACGCGGCGACATGACGGTCGAGATATCGCCGGCGACGAATCCGGCGCGGGTCAGGTCGGCGACATTGACCATGGCGCTGAGCAGCTTGCGACCTTCCGGCGTGTCATAGGACGGGGCCTTGGCCAGCACGATCCCGGCCTCCGCATCATGGTCCAGATAGTTCAGCGTGGTGACGATGTTCCAGCGGTCCATCTGGCCCTGGTTGATCTGCTGGGTGCCATGATACAGGCCCGTCGTGTCACCCAGACCGATGGTGTTGGTGGTGGAGAACAGGCGGAAGCACGGGTGCGGATGCAGCACGCGATTCTGGTCCAGCAGGGTCAGCTTGCCGTCATGCTCCAGCACGCGCTGGATCACGAACATCACGTCCGGTCGACCGGCGTCATACTCGTCGAACACCATGGCCACCGGGTTCTGCAGCGCCCAGGGCAGGATGCCGTCCTTGAATTCCGTGACCTGCTGGCCGTCGCGCAGGACGATGGCGTCCTTGCCGACCAGATCGATACGGCTGATGTGGCTGTCCAGGTTGACGCGCACGCAGGGCCAGTTCAGCCGCGCGGCGATCTGTTCGACATGGGTCGACTTGCCGGTGCCGTGGAAGCCCTGGATCATGACGCGGCGGTTGTGCTTGAAACCGGCAAGGATTGCCAGCGTGGTTTCCTTGTCGAAAAGGTACGCCGGATCGGTTGGCGGCACACGGTCGGTGGATTCCGAGAAGGCAGGCACTTCCATATCGCTGTCGATCCCGAACGCCTGGCGCACGGACAGCATCAGGTCCGGTGCGCCGGACGGCAGGCTCGGCAGATCGTCATAATCCGAGTGAGACATTCGTTTCCCCTGAATGGTGTAAGGGACCGCTGACCGCATCCGGGGGAAATGCCCCGACCGCGAGGGTCGTCAGGAAAGACCGGCGTTGAGCACGCTGAAGGCCTGGTTGATGTTCTTCAGCCGGTCCTCGGCGCGGCGATCGCCGCCATTGGCATCCGGATGAAACCTTTTGACCAGTTGCTTATAGTGTCTCTTGAGCGCGTGCAAGTCATCGGTCGGGTCTATGTCCAGTGTTCTGAACGCATCCCTCTGCTCGGGCGTGTACTGGCGCCTCTGGCGCTGTTTCTCGGCCTCCTTCGCCGCCTTCCTCTCCGCCCGTTCATCGGCGAAACCGAAGGGGTCGGTGAAGCTGGCCCTGGCCCGCATGGTGGCGGTGCGATGCCCCATCGGCCAGGTCTGGCGATGGCCATAGGCGGCGGAATGCTGGAACGAGGCTGCCTCCTCCTCCGGCATGTCGGCAAAATAGTTGTAGGCCTTGTTGTATTCCCGCACGTGCTCCAGGCAGAACAGGTGATAGCCGTCGGCCCCGTCGCGGGATTTCGGCGCACGGAACTCCCCCAGCTCCAGACAGCCTGCCTTCTCGCAGGGCCTGGCGTTGGCTTCCTCGAAATGGATCCGGCCCCCGTAGCGGGTCCGGCTTTTCTGCTGCGTACGTGCCATGTCCGGGATTATGGTGAGGCGGACTGGCACGGGCAAGCTTGACAGGCGCGACAATACAGTCTCACGGTCGAACCGCTGAACGGCCCATCAATGAACCGCGCGGGAACCCGAATGACCTATGCCGAACGCATCCATCAGCGCCTGACGGAGGCCCTGTCGCCGGAAGCGCTGGAGATCGAGGACCAGTCGCACCTGCACAAGGGCCATGTCGGGGCCCGGCCGGAGGGGGAGACCCACTTCCATGTCCGCATCGTCTCCGCCGCCTTCACCGGTCAGAGCCGGGTGAACCGCCAGCGGAACGTCTACAAGCTGCTGCAGGCGGAGATGGAAGAACGCGTCCACGCCCTGGCACTGGAAACCCTGACACCGGAGGAAGCGGCGGGCTGAGGGCGCGCCGGTGTGCTGACGTCTCAAGGGTCGTGGCGGAAGCGCTGCTGTTCCTGAAACAGCCGTACCGCTGACCTGACGGCGCGGCGGAATGCGGCCATCGGGGCGTCATCGGGGGACTGCACGAAGATCCTGCCGCCGTTCTGCTCCGCCCCGGCGACCAGCATCAGGTTGACCGGCCAGCCGAAATCCTCGACCCACCAGCCATCTGCATCGACGGCGCGGCCCTGCCGGTCCGTCGCCCCGGCAATGGCGCTGCGGGCGGTCAGCGGGCGCGGGTCACCGACATGTCCGAAGACCGGCTTGCCCGCCGCGACCATCCAGCCGAGTTCGAAGGCCGTGCCGTCGTCGGCATTGGGCCCGCGAAACGGCGACAGGTTGGCAATGCAGCCGTCCGCACCGTGCATCAGCGCGATGTTCGCCCGGTAGATGTGATGCGCCGCCGCCGCCGGTTCCGCATCGGGCGGCGGCGGGTCATTGTCCAGCGGGAACAGGCCGACGGCTCCCAGCCCGGCACATATCTCCTGCATCCGGGCACCGCGCGCCAGCGCGTCCGGGGCAAACACGTCCGGCCCGGCGAGGTAGAGGCGGGGACCGGCGGTCATGGCTGCGGGCGGGCCGCGCGCCTATTCGACAGTGATCGTGACAACGGCAGAGGCCACCGGCGGCACATGCGGCACGTGATTGTGATCGCCCAGCAGCATCTGCAAGGTGTGCCGACCCTTCGGCAGGTCCAGCGTCACCTCCGTCTGGCCGCCACCGAAGTGACGCAGGCCGTCCTCCGCGGGCAGGGAGAACTCCAGATCCTCCCCTGTCGGCAGCGGGCGGTTGATGAGCAGGTGGTGGTGACCGGTACTGGCCTTCTCGAACCCGGCGGGGGCGACACCCATGCCGGAGAGGCCGAACCGCACGGTGACCGGCGCGGAGACGGTGGCCCCATCGGCAGGGCTGATGATGTAGGCCCGCGCGCCCTCCGGAGCCGGAGACTGGGCCAGGGCGGCGCCGCCCAGCAGGAACAGGGACGCGGCCAACAGGGACAGGATACGCATCGGAAATCCTCCGTTCAGGTATGGCAGGCCTGACAGGATAGGCTGCGACGGCATTTATGTCTCCGCCGGATCGGGTCTATAGTGACCGCCGACAGAACGCAGCAACCGTCCGACGGACGCAAGGGGAGGACAGGCCATGAAACTGACAGCGGAACAGCTGCAGCAGTTCGATGAACTGGGATACGTGATGTTGCAGGATGTCTTCGACCCGACGGAGGTCGGCGTGCTGCAGGAGGAACTGCCGCGCATCTATGCCATGGACCGGCCGGAGGTCTGGCGCGAGAGCACGGGCGTGGTGCGGACCGCCTTCGCCGCGCACCGCTACAGCGAACCGTTCAACCGCATCGGTGCGCATCCGCGCCTGATCGGCCCGGTGCGTCAGTTGCTGGACGGGGATGTCTACATCCACCAGTACAAGATCAACGCCAAGGCCGCCTTCGATGGCGATGTCTGGCAGTGGCATCAGGACTATGGCACCTGGGCGCGCGACGACCGGATGCCGGAACCCCGGGCCATGAACATTGCCCTGTTCATCGACGATGTGACCGAATTCAACGGACCGCTCTGGGTCATTCCGGGCAGCCACAGGCAGGGCGTGCTGGAGGCCGGGCATGATCTCGCTACCACGTCCTATCCGCTCTGGACCCTGGACAGGGCGAGCATCACCGAACTGGCGAACGAACACGGCATGTTCTCCGCCAAGGGCAAGGCCGGCTCGGTGCTGATGTTCCACTCCAACCTGGTGCACGCCAGTTCGCCCAACATCGGGCCTTGGGGTCGGACCATCGTCTATCTGTCGCTCTGCCACGTGGACAACCACATCCGCCAGTTCAAGCGGGAGGAATGGATCGCCCACCGTGATTTCACCCCCATCGAACCGCTGGGTGATGACTGCCTGCGTGACCTGGCCCGCGAAAGGGCGGCAGCGGAGTGAGTGCCGCACCTGTGGAAGGTTTCATCGCGCGGCTGGACCGTGCGCCAACCGGCTCCGGGCCGCTGGACGGCCTCGGCTTCGGGCTGAAGGACCTCTATGACGTGGCCGACCGGGTCGCCGGCTGCGGCAACCCGGACTGGCAGCGCACCCACCCTGCGGCGAACTCCGACTGTCCGGTGCTGGCGCGTCTGCTGGACGCCGGGGCGCGGCTGACCGGGATCACCCACACCGACGAGCTGGCCTACAGCCTGAACGGGGAGAACGCGCACTATGGCACCCCGGTCAATCGGGCAGCACCGGGGCGGATTCCCGGCGGTTCCTCCTCCGGCTCCGCCAGCGTCACGGCCGCCGGTCTGGTGGATTTCGCGATCGGTTCCGACACCGGCGGCTCCGTCCGGATTCCGGCAACCTACTGCGGCCTTTACGGCATTCGCACGACCTTCGGGGCCATCGCACTGGATGGCTGCATGCCGCTGGCCCCCAGTTTCGACACCTGCGGCTGGTTCGCGCGGGATGCGGCGACCTTCGCGAAGGTGGGCACGGTGCTGCTGGACCAGCCGGTGACAGCCGCGCGGCCCCGGCGGCTGGTCACTGATCCGGCGCTGTTTGCCCTGTGTGACCCGGTCACTGCCGCAACCCTGCAACGGGCAGTCGAGGCGCTGGACCAGCCGGTGGAGACCGTCGATGTCGGCTTCGATCCCGAACGCTGCAAGGAAGCCTTCCGCATCCTGCAGGCGCGGGAGATCTGGGACGTTCACGGGGCCTGGGTGACAGAGGTGCAGCCGAGTTTCGGCCCCGGTGTCGTGGACCGGTTCCGCATGGCGGCGGCGATCACTGACGCCGAGGTGGCCGAAATGCAGCCGGTGCGTGACGCACTGCGCAAGCGTCTGACGGATCTGCTGGGCGATGGCGCCATGCTGGTCCTGCCCACCGCGCCCGGCCCCGCGCCGGTGATGAACTGGGACCCGGTGCTGCTAGACGCCTTCCGCTACCGCATCATCGCGCTGACCTGTCTGGCCGGACATGCCGGGCTGCCGCAGGTCAGCATGCCCGCCGGTCTGTCGGACGGGGCGCCGGTCGGCCTTTCACTGATGGGCACTGCAGGCACTGACACTGCCCTGCTCGGTGCCGCTCAGGCCTTCGCCGCCTGAGGGTTCGCTGGTGCAGGTTCCACCATCCGATGCACCGCTTCAGACAGGTTTCCGGTTGCTTGCCTTGTCGAGGCGTTCCTGCAGGTCGGCCTGTGCCAGTTGGCGGCGGGCCTCGATGGCCTGACGGGCCGCCGTCTGGGGCATGCCGATGTCGATCAGCAGTCCCTCCGCCAGGTGCAGCCCGGCCTCCAGCGCCTCCGGCACCACGCGGTCTGCGCCGCGGGTGGTCAGGCGCGTGGCGTGGGCGTTGTCACGGGCGCGGGCGTGGATGACCAGATCCGGCCAGTTGTGCGAGGCCGCCTCGACGATCCGCTCGGCATCGGTCTGCCGGTCAAGGGTCACGACAAGCGCCAGGGCCTTGTCGGCCCCCAGACGCTTCAGCATTTCCGGGTGGCTGGCATCGCCGAAGACCACGCCCCGGCCTTCCCGGCGGTAGCGGGCGACACGGGCGGCATCGATATCGATGCTGATGTGATCGATCTCCTGCGATGACAGGGTACCGGCGACGGAGCGCCCGACCCGGCCATAGCCGACGACGATGACATGCTCCGTCAGGCCGTCGGCGATTTCCATGCCCGTCACGCCGCGCTTGGCCGAGCGGTCCTCCAGCCGCAGCGCCAGCCGCATTCCCAGGTTGGCCAGCAGCGGCGTGACCATCATGCTCAGGCTGGCGACGATCAGCATGAACTGTGCCGTGTCTTCGGGCATCAGGCCGACGTCCAGCGCCATGGCCACGACCAGAAAGGCGAATTCACCGCCCTGGAACAGCAGGATCCCGGTCTCCACCGCCACCGGCAGCGGCTGGCCGAAGGCGCGGGCGAGCAGCAGGATGATCGGAGTCTTGATGATCACCAGCCCGATGACGGAGGCGAGCAGCCATTCGGGACGGTTGGTCAGGCTGGCGATGTCGATGCTCATGCCGACGGAGACGAAGAACAGGCCCAGCAACAGGCCCTTGAAGGGCTCGATATCCACCTCGATCTGATGCCGGTAATCGGTCTCCGCCATCAGCAGTCCGGCCAGGAATGCGCCGAGGGCCATGGAAAGCCCCGCCATTTCCGTCGCCACGGCGATGCCGATGATCAGCAGCAGGACCAGCGCCAGGAACATCTCCGGCCCGGATTCCCGTCCCAGCACGCGGAACACCGGTCGGATGACGAAGCGTCCGACAACCAGGATGACGACGACGGCAACCAGTGCCTGTCCCATGGCGAGGGCAAAGGCCAGCCCGGGGGAGCCATCGCCCTGCGCCGCCAGTGCCACCACCAGGAACAGGATCGGCAGTACGGCCAGGTCCTGAAACAGCAGGATCGCGAAGCCGGTACGCCCGGTGGGAGACGCCATGCGCCCGCCCTCCGACAGCAGCTGCATCACCACGGCGGTGGAGGAGAGGGCGAAGGCGGCACCCAGCACGATGGAAGTGGCCGGGCTGTTGCCGAACCAGGAGGCGATCAGGCCGATCACCGTGCCCGTGACCAGCACCTGAGCGCCGCCAAGCCCGAAGACCAGCCGCCGCATCGCCCGCAGCCGCTCCAGCGAGAGTTCCAGCCCGATCATGAACAGCAGGAAGACCACGCCCAGCTCCGCGATGGCGCGCACCGATTCCGGATCGCCGATGGAGACATGGTGCAGCCAGGGCGCGGCTTCGGAGAAGCGTGCCAGTCCGAACGGCCCGACGACGACGCCGACGATCAGGAACCCGAGCACGGGGCTGATGCGCAACCGCTGCAGGATCGGCACGACGACACCGGCAGCCGCCAGGAACACCAGCACCTCCCGAAGAAGGTCAGAACCTTCATGCATGGTCTTCCACCGCCCCCGAACGCATTTGCCGACAGAACAACAGGATAGCCGATTTCCGGCCCGGGTCGCCATCTGTTCGCGCGCGATGGGCGGTAGGTATTCGCACACCGTGAGTCTCGGGGGGTTGTTGCGCTGACCGTGCCTCCCCTCTCCCCC